>JABMSC010000178.1 GCA_013204685.1 Candidatus Omnitrophota bacterium
GCAAAGGGTGGAGGCGAAGCCAGTACTGCCGCCAGGAGTCCGGCAGAGGAAGCTTTATGGGAAGCTATACACAAGGAAATCCGTCGTTTGCTGGATGAATGCGAGGACGACCCTCTTTCAGTAGCAATAGACATCGAACAGCTCCGGAAGAACCTCAAAGACGAATACGGAATATCCGTCGGACTTAAAAAACTTCGTGCTTTACCGAATAACCCTGCGTTTGAAAGTTATTTACAATCCAAAGGGTTAGAGTGCGTGTGGAATGATGATGAGCACACCACACTCCTAGTGCTCCCCATAGGGCCAAAGCTAACAGTAAAACCGAAAGAAACCGGCCCGACCGAGCCCGATGCCGAGACGCTGGAAGACATTAATGGCCCGTTCATTCCGCGCGGCCACCCTTCAAGGAAGCGGTTCGCGACCGGCAGGCCGGAAGAAGAAAAAAAAGAACCGTCCTCAAATGCACAATGCATAAGCAATACTGCAATCGGTGGGGCAGAGACATTGATTTCTGTAGGGGAAGAAAAAGCATTAAGGGCTTCGGCGCAATCTCTATTAGAGCTTTTCCAAAAAATGGGATATGAAGAATTTTTGCATGCGGAAGATAGGGATATTAAGAATCTCGAGGTTGTTAATACAGATAGAGATGGCTTGATTTATCCCGAAGGGGCTAATGTGGCTATAGCTATGGAAATGAATGGAGGAATGCAGGCAGCGGCTTATTGGGCATCCCGGGACCATTTTAAAAATACAAATATGATTCTTATTCCTTTAACAGATAGCATTTTGATTGATAGAAAAAATCCCTATAAATTATTTGTCAAGATCGGCCTGTTTTTTAACAAGCAAGGACGTTTAGTATTGGGACGATTTGAAGAGCCGATACCGGTTCATGCGATATCCATCCCATTTTATAAACCAACGAAGACATTTCAATATTTAGACCGGACAGGGGTTCCTAATGTTGGAACAAGTGATGCAGTAGCATATACAGACGACAAGGCTTGGACGGGAAGGTTCTTTCAAGAAAATGATATTCCTACACCGCAATTTGACACCATTACTCCGGGAGCATCAGATGAGGAGATAAAAGCAAGAATAGAAAGTGCTTTTGAAAAATATCCCGAGGCCCAGATTATTATTAAGCCTGCGAATGGGGTTTGGGGGCAAGATATGCGCGAGTTTGGTGCAGAGGAAATGCCAAATGATTTTCATCATGCAAAAAGTATCCTGGAGAGAGGAGAAACAGTTTTAATTCAAGGAGAAGTTTTTCCTTGTTTATGGGCTCACACAGATTATAACCTGCGAGTGATGACAACGTGGAAAGGGGACGAGGTTATCACTACCGAAGACATGATCGAGGTTAAATATCGCAAATTGTCAGAAAGGGGAGCGGTAAATGTCTCTCAGGGGGCAGGTACAATGTCGTTGTCGGAGTTCTTTGATACTGTGGGACTGCGAGAAACTGCGGAAAGGATAGAGTTTTTACAAGATCTAATATCTTCAAGTAAAGAGGATACCTTAAGGCTTGAGGATGAATTATCATCCAAAAGGGCATATCCAGGACTTCATAAAAACGTAGGTATAGGCGGCTGGGATTTAATGGTAGAAGCAGATAGAAAAGGAAAAATCTTTTTTACTCGTTTGGAAGTAAACGCTGTGGCAGTTGGGAATATTAAAACAATGGAGGGCCTTTTACCTCAAAACAAAAAGGGTAACGCAGTTTTACCCATCGCCGAGTATCTTGTTGATCTTGCTTATAAATATAAACAGCAGAACCCTAATATTCGGTTTAGCGGGGAAGGTGAGTATTTAAATCTGCTTGAACAGCCGTTTCATGCATTCAGCTATGGCTTTAGCATGCTAAAATTAGGTGAGATAGCATTGGCTAGGAGGCTGTTTGATGTTTATAAAAAAGTAGATCCTGATAATGAATTTTCTAGACAAAGACCCGATTTAATAAAGGCAATGAAGGAATATGAAGAAAATAGCCTAACTAAAAAGGATAGGACGATTTTAGCTTATACAGGCCGTTATCCTTCTGATGATGAGACGGAAGACGCGCCCCGAGCCGGCCCGACCGCGCCCGATGCCAAGCCGTTACGAAGAGGCAAGGTAACCTACGGTTACTTCTACCCCCCCGCCGTTGACACCACCGATATTATTTTTAATGGCGAACGCATTAGCGCAGCAGATGTCAGGAGCAAACGGAACAAGGCTATCAATGTCCACGAAGGAACATTAAACTTTAATATAAGGATAGATAAAGATACAGTTGAAATCGGATTTCCATCTGACGATAGATACACACGACACAGGGATATTAAAAATCCAAGTTGCGAAGATGAGGGAACATTCCGCGTTTACTTTGGCGGAATGCCAAACGAAGATATTTATTTAATACCCGATAAAGTACTGCGAGATAATTCATCAGGTAAACCAATTTTCCTCGATGATCAAAAAAGATACCACAACGATGTGATAAGGATGGCTCGTTGCTTAATCGAATGCGGCTTCCCATCTTCATCATTGTTTGGGCACATGAAGCGAATATTGGGACGTTATATGTTATTTCCATCACCCCAACCTCAAACTCTGGGTGAATTAGCCGCCCGCCCGTATCTGACAGGCGAAATCACCATCGACATAGAAAAAGCAAAGGAAGCCTTTGAAACCGTTTTTCAAGATATCGCGGATAAGTTTGCCCGCACTAAAAATAAGGAACTCGCAGAGTTGAACAATGAAGAGAAAGAAGAGTTGCAAAGTAGATTTACAGGCTTCGTCCACTGCCACGAGATATTCCACCAATTGGTGGTTTTAGCCGGGATTTCATTTGCAAACGAAGAAGAAGAGTGCGAGTTGGCCGATATATTCGCTACGCGGGCTATGGGATTAGAGGTTATAGAAAGCGACCACCAAGCGCGCCTTAATGCTTTTGCAGAGCAAGTAGCAGATGACGGTATAAGAAGACAACTTACGCTTCGTTATCACACAGAAGGCTTCCTGCTTAACCTGCATAGTTTAGGGGTAAACATATACAACATAAAAGCAGAAGCGATAAAAAATGTCCCTCCGGGGGCGAAGGCGATGAGCAGGGATAAAAAGGTTTGGGGTAAGAACGTTACTAAAGAGACATTGGCCGAAATGGTGGAGGCCGGCTCTTTCGATGCATCGGAAAAAGGGAGAGAAGGGTATCTATTTGCAATGGAGGTTATAAGAGCTACCGTTGAATGTCGCCATCCAGATTTAGATGAAAATACACGAATAATCATAAATAGTCACATACCACAAATTCTTCGAAGCATGATGGTGCGTGCCGAATTCACTCAAACATTCGGCCATGATATGGAAAATCTTGTTAATCAGATGTGGAAGGCTCTTGAGAATCCGGGGCAACTAAATTTTTCAGCGCTAGAAACTTATATGAGAACTTTCGGCGAAATAAATATTTGCTTGACTGAACACATTATTAGGAAGTATGCGCCGCAATCGCCTGAAGTAGAACGGCTTTTTAACTCGCTTATTGGTCGTTTTGATGATTTTGAAAATGTTGTGAACGCTATGCACAAATTTCCTAAGGCTACATTAACACCGACTGCTTGGGCAAACTCAACCATCTCTAGTACACCAGTATAGTCA
>JABMSC010000179.1 GCA_013204685.1 Candidatus Omnitrophota bacterium
AAATAATGTATGCAGTGATAGAACTTAAGGGATCGCAGATACTTGTGGAAGAAAATGACAAAATTACAGTAAACCGCATAGCTGAGCAAAAATCAAAGACATTAAAGGTTGAAAAGGTTTTGTTCGGCAAGAAGGGCTCTTCGTATTTTCTCGGGGACCCATATGTCAAAGGTTCACATGTAGAGTGTGAGATAATCGGGGACAAGCGCGGGAAGAAAACGATCGCGTTTAAATACAGAGACCGTAAGAGTTCACAGTCTAAAATAGGGCATCGCCAGGATCTTACGGAACTTAAGGTTAAGGGGATACATTTCTCGGAGGCCAAGAAAACTGAGGCAAAAGAGAAGAAGGCGGAAAGTAAGGGGTAAGGGGTCGTATTTCGTGGATCGTGTTTCGTGTGTGGACGATACACGATAACCGAATCACGAACCACGAAAACCGAACCACGAACCATGATATACGGAGGCAACAGTTATGGCACATAAAAAAGGAAAAGGTTCTTCGCGCAACGGTCGCGATTCAAACTCACAGAGGTTGGGCGTTAAAAAGTTCGGCGGCCAGGACGTGACTGCGGGAAGCATAATTATAAGACAAAGAGGCACCCATTATAAGCCGGGTGTAAATGTGGGAAAAGGGAACGATGACACGCTTTTCGCAACGTGTGCCGGAGTTGTTTCTTTTACCGGCAAAAGAGTTGTAAATATTACCCCCAGTTAATATGCTGATAGATCATGCAAAGATCTACGTTTTTGGCGGGAATGGCGGTAAAGGCTGCCAGAGTTTATGTAAGGATATTTTCCACCGAAAAGGGGTTCCTGATGGCGGTGATGGCGGCTCGGGCGGAGACGTGATCATCGAAAGTGATTCAAATCTGCACACTCTCCTGGATTTCAGATACAACCAACATTATCGCGCTGACAAGGGAAAACACGGCGGTTCCAACAAGAAGTTCGGTAAGACGGGGCGGGATCGATTGATCAAGGCTCCTGTTGGGACCATAATCATAGACGCGGAAACTGATCTTGTTATAAGGGATCTTGATGCTTCCGGCGTGCGTGTGATCGTGGCAAAAGGCGGTGAAGGGGGCAAAGGGAGCGCAAAGCTGGAAGAGGCTACCCCGGGCTTACCCGGAGAGATCAAAACGCTGCTTCTGGAATTGAAGCTGGTCGCCGACGCGGGTATAATCGGGTTTCCCAATGCCGGAAAATCTACCCTGGTTTGCGGGATATCAAAAGCCCATTCCAAAATAGCGCCGTATCCTTTTACCACTAAAGATCCGAAGTTAGGTGTGGTAACCCATTATGACGAAACATTCGTAGCGGCGGACATGCCGGGACTTATAGAAGGCGCCCACCAGGGGCGGGGGCTCGGAGACAGATTTTTGCGCCATATCGAGAGGACCAGCGTGCTTGTGCATGTAGTCGATATGGCACCAATAGACGGATCCGATCCGGTTGAAAATTATTTTAAGCTGGAAAAAGAGCTCACGGAATACGGGCACAAGGTAAACGATAAACCCCGCATTATAGTTGCCAACAAAATGGATATGCCGGGAACGAAGGAGAATCTTAAAAGATTTACAGATAAAGTAAGTGAAAAAGTCTGGCCTATATCCGCGTTAAAAAAGGAAGGGCTGGAGGATTTAATCAGAATTATTTACAAGGAAATACAAAATGTCAGAAAAAAAGAAGAAGAGGATAACGATCAAGGTTGGGACGAGGGTCCTGACCGATAAAAGTAACAGGATCGACCAAAGGATCATCAAGAGTCTGGCGGATCAGGTTTCTGACCTTATGGATGACGGGATAGAGGTTATAATAGTCACTTCCGGCGCGATAGGCGCAGGTCTCGGTCTTTTAACTTTACAAAAAAAAGGCAGGAGTTTATCCGAGATGCAGGCTATCGCAAGTATCGGGCAGAATCACCTGATGGATATTTACAACAGGTATTTCAATAAAAGAGGATACAATACCGGTCAGATATTGCTTACGCAGGAAGATTTTTCAAACCGCCGGCGTTTTCTCAACATAAGGTATACCCTCAACACGCTTTTAAAATACAGGGCCGTACCTATTATCAATGAGAACGATTCTGTTTCGACCGAAGAGATCAAGTGCGGTGATAACGACCGTCTTTCGAGTCTGGTGGCGGATCTTGCGGATTCGGATATGCTCATAATTCTTACTGATGTAGAAGGGCTTCTTGACTCGGAAGGAAGGGTTATTCCTGTGGTCGAGTCGGTTACGGGCAGCATAAAGTCTTTCTGCCGGGGAAAAGGTTGTGAAGAAAGCACAGGCGGTATGACAACAAAACTGGAGGCCGTTAAGAACGCGACACAGGCCGGTGTTCAAAGTGTGATAGCCAGCGGCAGGAAGAATAATATTATTGTCGATATAGTCAGAGGCAAAAAGACAGGGACCTCTTTCAGGGCGCAGAAAAAAACGCTGAAAGCCAGAAAGAGGTGGATAGCTTTCGGCTCAAAGACAAAGGGAAGCATAGTTGTGGACACCGGAGCGGAAACAGCTCTTGTTGTCAAAAAAAAGAGCTTGCTGCCGAGCGGCGTGGTTGGTGTAAAAGGTAAGTTTACCGATGGTGATGTTGTGGATATCCTGGGCGAAGGAAAAAAAGGTATAATCGCGAAGGGGCTTTCAAATTATTCTTCCGAGGAGATCGAAGCAATTAAAGGGAAAAAGTCCAGTGAGATCGAAAGCGAACTTGGATACAAAGATTACGATGAAGTGGTTCACAGGGATAATCTGGTTATCATAGAGGGATAAGCGGTCAAGGGAGGGCATCCTATCCCCCCGATAACCTGATGACCTGATGTCCTTTGTTCTTGCTTCTTACTTCTGAATTCTGAGCTCTGATACTTGAAAGGACACGACATGGACAGCAAGACGATCATGAAAGATATAACCGATAGGGCGCGTGAAGCGGCGGTGGAACTTGCTGTTATGGACGCGAAGTCAAAGAACAAGGTTCTTTTGTCAATGGCCGAAGAATTGGACAATAGCAGAGACAATATAAAAAAAGCAAATGAAACAGATATTGCATCTGCCGAAAAGAACGGCCGGAACAAGGCATTTTTAGACCGCTTGAAGCTGGACGACAAAAGGATAGACGGAATGTGTTCCATGATGCGAGTGGTGGCGGGACTCAAGGACCCTGTAGGTGATGTTCTGGAAAAAACAGAACGTCCTAACGGTATCGTGATCGAGAAAGTAAGGGTTCCGATAGGAGTGATCGGCATAATATACGAGGCGCGTCCTAATGTTACGGCAGATTGCGTGTCTTTGTGCATAAAGAGCGGCAATGCCGTTATCCTGAGGGGAGGCTCAGACGCGGTCAATTCAAACAAGGCTGTTTGTAGGGCCCTGAAGAGCGCTTCCGGGGGGTGCGGCATGGCTGACGGGGCATTCATATTGATAGAAGATACGTCGCGTTCGCTTGTTGAAGCAATGCTTGAGTCATCGGACGGGATAGATCTTATTATGCCGCGCGGCGGGGAATCTTTAATAAATGAAGTAGCCTCTAAAAGCAAGATCCCTGTAATAAAACATTATAAAGGCATATGTCATATTTTCGTTGATGAGACGGCTGATCTGGATATGGCTGAGAAAATATGCATGAATGCAAAAGTTCAGAGGCCCGGTGTGTGCAATGCCATGGAGACTATGCTTGTACATGAAAAAATAGCTGATGAATTTCTTCCGCGCATTGCAGGAGAGCTGAAATCAGCCGGGGTGCTGATAAAGGGATGTCCTCTGACCGTGGAAATACTGGACGGTGCTGTTGAACCGGCCAAAGATGAGGATTACGGAACTGAGTGGCTGGATCTTGTCCTGAACGTGAGGGTGGTCCATTCACCGGCAGATGCGATCGCGCATATTAACAGGTTCGGGTCAAAGCATTCAGACGCCATTATTACAGAAGACCGCAAGAATGCCGAAGAATTCACCGGAAAGGTAGATTCTTCGGCTGTATACGTAAACGCATCTACCAGGTTTACCGATGGCGGGGAGTTCGGGAAAGGCGCTGAAATAGGCATCTCGACAGATAAGCTTCATGCCCGCGGACCGATGGGATTGGAAGAACTGTGCACGTATAAGTACGTGGTGCATGGGAGCGGGCAGATACGCGAGTAGCAAGGGAGAACCGTATTCATGAAACTCGGCATACTCGGCGGAACATTCAATCCGATCCACTTAGGGCACCTGGTTCTCGCGCAGGAATGCTGGGATCAACTTGAACTTGATAAAGTTCTTTTTATTCCGGCGTTCACCCCTCCTCATAAAAACATCGGGGACGATATTTCCGCAGCGGACAGACTTAATATGGTGCGTCTTGCCCTTGAAGGGGATGAGAGATTCGAGATATCAACGTATGAGATCGACAAAAAAGGCACTTCATATTCTATCGAAACTATAAAGCACCTGAGGAAAAAGTATGGCGAAGACATAGAGCTGTTCTTTTTGACAGGAGCTGATTCCGCCAGAGGCATGTCCACCTGGAAGAATGTGGATGAAATATTGGACCTTACGACTTTTGTTATTGCCACCCGCCCTGGATGGGAAGGAGAGAGCCCCTACGAGGGCAGAGTGAGACGTGTAGTTATCCCCCACATTGATGTATCTTCCAGTATGGTGAGAGAACGCATAAAGAACCGCCAGGCAATAGATCACATTGTTCCCGTCCGAGCTGTGAAATAT
>JABMSC010000180.1 GCA_013204685.1 Candidatus Omnitrophota bacterium
CATGGACTCTGTTGAACTGAAAGAAGCTTTGCCTAAAAAGCTGGTGCTGAAAGTTGCCGGAAAAAAGATAGGCGTTGTTCACGGGAGCGGGCCGGCTTTCAAGGTGTTGCAGATGGCTAAAAACGCTTTTGATGAGAAGCTTGACGTTATAATATTCGGTCATACTCATAACGTTGTTAACGAAACGGTAGACGGAACGCTTTATTTTAATCCCGGCAGTCCAACGGACAACGTATTTGCGAAATACCGTTCTTTCGGTATTATTGAGATCGACGGCGATGATTTAAAAGCGAAAATCATCCGCATCGATGACTGATGGAGTCTGCTGTATGATTTGGATCGAATTCCTCACATGTTCGTCTCTCATGATATTCTTTGCTTACCACCTTTGCAAAGAAGGTGTGATCCTTTCCGAAAAAACACATCTTGAAGAAGGGCTTATAGGGATGGTTTTTCTAGCCCTTGCTACTTCGCTGCCGGAGATAGTTACCGGTTCATCGGCTGTTTTCTTTCTTGGCAAGATCGGGCTTGGGTATGGTGACATAGTGGGTTCGGTCATAGTGAACCTTATGATCCTCTTCCTTCTGGATTATTATGTAGGGAAGGGGAGGATACTGTTTAAAGCTTCCAGGCTCAATCGTATCACGGCGGCAGGCGCGCTTTTATTGATCACCACCATTCTGATATTCTCCCTTTTACGCGGATTTGGGGTCAATATTCCCACTTTTAAGATAATAGGCCTTGAGAGCATTTTTATTGCAATTGTGTATATCGTATGTCTCGAGATCGTGCGAAGAAAAAGTACCGGCAATGAAAAGAATATATATGATACCGGGGAGTCATTCTTTAAACTCTGGATCAAATTTATCATATTGCTTTGTGCCGTTATTGCGCTCGGCGTGTGGCTGGCAAAGACCGGTGAGAAGATATCAAATGAGACTGATCTGTCACAAACTTTTATTGGTACACTTTTTCTGGGGCTCTCGACATCACTTCCGGAACTGATCGTTTGTTTTGCCGCCTTGAGGGCCGGGTCAATAAATATGGCAATAGGAAATATTTTCGGGAGTAATCTTTTTGACGTTGTTATAATATCATTTATGGACGGTTTATGCACAGGACCGATATTGGGCATGCTCACGCGCGGTCAGGTGATAGCCACCGCGGTAGCGGTCGTTCTCTCCGCGATCGCAGTTGCGGGACTATTTTACAAAAGGGATACTTCAAGAAGGGTCGGCTGGGACTCGACTTCAATTTTTGCTATAGGTTTAATTGGCTTTGTGATATTATATTTTGTAAGTTAACATTAAGCGTTATTGAGGAAGAACACTAGATGCTTACTCGCAAAGATATGGAAAAAAGAGAATACGATTTTCTGGCTCCTTATGCCATGAAAAGCGCTGAAACCGCCGGGCGGCAGCATAAAGAAAAGGAGCATGATTACCGTACTGTCTACCAGAGAGATAAGGACAGGATAATCTATTCCACGGCCTTCCGCCGGCTCGAGTATAAAACCCAGGTGTTTGTTAACCACGAAGGTGATTATTACAGAACTCGGCTTACCCATACCCTTGAAGTCGCACAGATCGCAAGGACCGTAGCAAGGGCGCTTTGTCTTAACGAAGAACTTGTTGAGGCGATCGCGCTCGCTCATGATCTGGGACACACTCCATTCGGACATGCCGGAGAGGATGCTCTCTCGGAGCTGATGAAGCTTCACGGAGGGTTTGATCATAACACTCACGGGTTGCGCGTAGTGGACGTCCTGGAAAAAAGATACCCCGGCTTCCCGGGTCTGAATCTTACGGATGAGGTGCGCAGGGGCATCATCGGGCATTCGACTCCTTTTGACGAAAAAAGAAAAGACTCATCCGGTGTTCCGGGTCCGTATCTTCTTGAGATACAGGTAGTGAATATGTCCGACGAGATCGCTTACGATAATCATGATCTCGACGATGGGCTGAAAAGCAATCTTTTGGAAGAAGAAGACCTGAAAGGGGTTCCTGTATGGGATGAAGTGGTCTCTAGCGTTGATGAGGCTCATCCGAATATCGATGCCGACACGAGGAGATCCCAGATCGTGCGCTCTTTGATCAATTCTCAGGTTACAGACCTTCTCAATACTTCTATGTCGCATATAACGGATCTTAAGATAAAGAATGCTTCAGATCTGGGAGATGAGAGGAAACAGATAGTGAATTTCAGCGAAGACATGCTTAAAAAACGTGTTGCCCTGAAAGAAGTTTTGATGGAGAAACTTTATAAAAACCACCGCGTTATTAAGATGTCTAATAAGGCTTCACGTTTTTTAATAAGACTTTTTGAAACTTACTCTGGCGATCCTGAACAGTTAGCCCCGCAATATCTGGCGAGAATAAAAAAAGGGGATGACAAGCATCAGGTGATATGTGACTATATGGCCGGCATGACCGATAGATATGCCTTGGATCAGTATAAGAGATTATTTGAGCCGTACGAGAGGGTGTAGGTTCATTGAGGAAAAATATAGATGAAGGGGTGAGGACGGCACGCGATGAAAAGATTAATTACAAAGCTTAAGAAGAGTTTAGGTTTTCAGCGGGAAAAAACGGTTTTCGGCAAATATTTGGGGAATCCCTCGTGGGTAGTCCTCTCGCGGATCCCTGACGGATATGAGGATTTTAAGAAGACGGATCTTTTCGAGTGCGTAAAGAGATCGATAAAAGGAAAAGGTTCCTTAAAAAAAGAATCGATGAAAATACTGAAGGCATTGGATTCTTCTTCAAAGAACAAAACTTTGGAATGTTTTGCTTACAGCGGTAAAAAATATGGGCTATGTTGTCCGCTTGTCTCCGGAGATAAGGTTTTCGGATATCTGACTTTGTGCGGCATGAAAAAAACTATGTCCGAGGAGAGATCAAAGATCTTTAGGGCCTTTACAGAGGCCGTTATACGTGAAACTGTGAAGGAATTTGAAATAGAAGATATCAACAGGACCGTAAGACCAAGAGCAGTAGCGCTTTCAACCGTTCATACTGTTCACAGATTGATGTCATCGACACTTGACCTTGATGAGCTTCTTACCCGGGTAGCGCGCCTTACGCTTCAGGTCTTGAGGGCGAATAGATGTTCCATAAAACTTGTGGATAAAAATCGCAAGGTTCTGATCCCGCGGACTACAATTGATCTGAGGGACGAGAAAGCCAAGTTGAAGAAAGTCCAGATAGGCAAATATGCACCCGGCAAGGCAGTGAAAAAGGGAGTTCCTGTCCGCAGCAAGAATTATCTCGCGGTTCCCCTGATAGATGAAGATGTTGTCGGGGTTATAACGCTTTACGATAAATTGGACGGGTCGGAGTTCTCGCAGTTTGACGAGGAAATAATGAAAACTCTGGCGGAGCAGGCTGCTATTGCCATAAAAAATGCTCAGCTTTTTAAAGAGCAGCAAGAATTAACCCTCAGCAGCATAAAATGCATAGCGCAGCTTTTGCGCAACCGTCCTCATGGCACGCATAAGGCCGAAGGATCCTTTCTTAAACTTATCAGTCTTATCGGGCCTAAGATGAACATGAATGAAAGCGAGATCAGGATGCTGCAATATGCGGCAATGCTTCACGATGCGGGCCAGATGAGCATCCCGGAAAAAGTTCTGACAAAAAAAGGAGGACTTACCGGAAAAGAATATGATATCCTGAAATCACACCCCATGAAAGGGGCGACGATCCTATCAAAGTTCAAACCTCTTAAGCCGATCGTTCCTATAATGATGCACCACCATGAGAACTATGACGGAACGGGATATCCCAAAGGATTAAAAGGAAAAGAAATACCGCTGTCCGCCCGGATACTTGCGGTTGTCGGTGATTTCGAGGCGATGATAACAGAAAAACCTTACCGGAAAGCGCTTTCCATATTCGCTGCCGTAAAAGAGGTCAAAAAAAATGCCGGTATTCAGTTTGATCCGAAGGTTGTAGATGTCTTCTGCGAAGCCGTTGGACGGAAAGATGTAATAAAACTTTTAAAAAAAGAGCTGGGTAATAAATGAAGGGTAAACTTAAAGAGGCATTAAGAAAAAAACTTGCGAAAGACATACTGGTGTTTTTCTATGAAAATCCGTTCAGCATAGACAGTGTGGGCGGTATTTCCGCATGGGTCAATGGAGACCGCAAGGAAGTTCAGCTGGCTCTGGACGAACTGGTCGATCTCGGTGTTCTGGAAAGAGATTCGATGGGCACAACTAAAGGGTTTTCTTATACGCGCGATGAGAAGGTTATGAGAATTGTCAAAGATCTGGTGGTAAAAGGGTAAGTGCTGTTTTCAGGAAAAGGTACACGCATGAAAAAAATATTTGCAGGACTTCTGTGGCTGGCGGGATCAGTTCTTGCGTTCTTTGCAATTTTCACGGTTGCAATTCTTTCCTCGAAAGAGATCGCAACGTTTGCTGTTAACCATTGCACGGAGTACCATTTAACTTACAGCGCATGGGACGGAAGTCTTTTTGGCAGAAGCGATGTGCGCAATGCGAATTTACAGATCCCCCAAAAAGAGATCGTGCTTAATATTAAAAATATAGTTTTGCAGGCTGAATGGAGGGAGCTCTT
Source organism: Candidatus Omnitrophota bacterium (assembly GCA_013204685.1). GTDB lineage: Bacteria > Omnitrophota > Gorgyraeia > Tantalellales > Tantalellaceae > JABMSC01. The sequence continues at coordinate 4,581 of JABMSC010000180.1, forward strand.
TAAAAACGGCCGATTAAAACTGGCTTGTGAACTGGACGATACGGTTTTATCTCCTTTAGGCGGGGAAAATTCATTTTTTGAAAATGCCGGTAACGGGAATAATTCCATGGATAGCATAACAGACGCTCTTTTCGATCCGGGGATGAAATACGATCAGATAACTTTTACATTAATGTCCAGTGCAAGTAACTTAAAAATAACGAATTTCAAGGCGCTTTCCAGGGATGTAAGAATAGAAGGAAACTATAGTTACTTCAGAGAAAATGGTGATGTGGATGTTGATATCAAAATATCGTTTTCTTCGGAGATGTCAGAGAAGTTTGGTGAGGACATATTAAAGCATGTGCTTTCCCCCGATAAGGATGGATGGTACAGCACCAGCATAAAGTACAGAGGAAACCCCGTCATCCTGAAGGCAGTTTATTCATTTGTCTTGTCATAACCTCTTTTTTTGTGGGCACTTACGACAACATCGGTATTGTTTCCCCTCCATAAAGGTTTCCCGACACCTCCACCAAAAATCTCAATCTCACCGCGGGCATACTGTAGTGGGATTTTTGTAAAAGGGCATCCTTGAAAGGATGCCCTTTTTGTTTATATTGCATAAAAGCCCGATCGAAATAAATTCCGTCGCGCTTTTATGCAATATAAACGTGAAGGCGCCGGGGTGCCCATGGTGGCTCGCCATGGAGATCCGAGCTAATCCACTTGCCATTTCACGGTAATATGCTAAAATATAGCCCAAATGAAAAACAGCGAATTTAAGAATGATTTTTTTGTAGGTGAGATCGATGCTAAAAAAAGCAGAGGATTGCGTCTGTCTGAACGGTATGATAAACAAAGGTTTTTGCCTCAAATCAAAATGCCTGTAGAATATGTGGTAATAATAACAATAGCTGTAATAATACTAATGACTATATCGTATGCAGTAGGTGTTGAGAGAGGGAAAAGGGTGAAGGCCGAAGGCATTTTCGAGGCAGGGGCAGCTGAAGGACGTGCGAAGGAAAGCTCCAAAGAGAGAGTGATCATTGAAGCTGGATTTACGGAAACTGGATCGGAAAGTTCTTTGGAAGAATTAGTGGTTACAGAGACAACTGCTATCCAGGAGGAGGTTACTCCTGAGCAGGAGAAAATAATTCCGCAAACTGATCCGGAGGAAAAACCCGCGCCAAGTTTCGCTAAGGGCAATTATATTATTCAGCTGGCGACTTTTAAGCATAGAGATCCCGCGGAGGACGAAGCTCGGAAGCTCGAGGAGAAAGGCATACAGGCGCAGATAACCGAGGCAGGTGATTGGTATCAGGTTTACGCAGTAGGGTACAAGACTATCAGCGAAGCCAAAAAAGCAAAAAAAGAGCTGGTAGAAAAATATGGAGATTGTTATATTAGAAAAGTGAAATAGTGTTTCGTGGTCCGGAGGGGCGTATTTTGCACGCGTCACGAGTCATGAGCCACGATTTCGTCGCATTATTGTTTTGATGTTGGTATTATTTTTAGGCGACATAAATTCGACCATATAACTTACGCTTCCGGTGGTCGCGTAAGTTATGGTCTCATTTAAAGGAGGAACACAAAATGACGCAACATCCGAGTTTAAAAGGCAGCGATATAGGGGCTAAATTTCGTTCGGTCCTTAAACGGTTCGAAAAAATAAAGGACCTCGCTGAAAAGGATAAATGGGACGAGGAAAAAGACTCTGTCTATAAATTGCCTAAGATCAGGCGCATTAAGTTCAAGGTTAAAAAGATAAAAGGGCCCGAAGAAGAAGAAGAAGGCGAAGCCGTTGC
>JABMSC010000017.1 GCA_013204685.1 Candidatus Omnitrophota bacterium
AACTTTTTTTATGAGATCCTTCTTCGCTGATCACCTGGTCGCAAACAAGCATCGCATTTATTATGGGTCTTGGTGGTTTAAGCATCTTTCCTCCGGTTGGACAAGTTGATCATTTTTCAGAATATTATAGCCTGCCTGAAGTGAGTAGCTTCCTCCAGGAGAGACTGCCCCTCACAACACACGTATGATTATACAATGGCACTTCTTTGCGGTCAAATGTTTGAATCAGCGTCTCAGCGGATCAGCGAGATCAGCGAGATCAGCCAGCACTTTAAAAGCCGGTAAAAGATCTTTTAAAAAAATAAATATACTATTGCAATAAATTAACTTTCTTTCGTTACGGCTCTATAAAGGGCCCTTACCTGATCTTTGTAATAAGTATTGAAGACCTGATGGATATTCTCTTTTGAGCCCCCCTTGTTTAATGCGTCGCTCCTCCTTTTGTTATCCCTCTTTTTGTCATTGATCGTAACTTTTTGGGAATAGCGTTTTACAGTCATCGTTTCTCTCCTTCCTTTTTTTTGAAAATGACGCTTCCGTTTTCCTGGACGACAAACGATACCCTGTCACACTTCGTGATCCCAAAATAATCCTGAAGCGCTTTGGGTATAAAGATCTGCCCCCGTTCTGAAACAGTCGCATAAAATTTAAAGCCGAATTTTCTGCCCATCAACTTTCTCCTTAACAAGTATTATACAAGTATACAACAAGTATAAATACTTGTCAAGGAGAAACAAAAAAAACCCCGGTCTCTACGACCAGGGTTAACTTTTGAAATACACCGCTCCGGCAGTCAGCGCACAGTGCGAATATTACTTTTCTTTCAAGATCAATTCATTTTTCTTTGAATCTATTCTCATGTGAAATTTATTCAAAAAAGACATCCCCAAAAGACCTGTCTGTCCTCTTAATTCCATAATGATCGCTTCGACATTTTCCGCCCTTGCGCCGCCGACATCTACCGATTTTAGCACAACTGGGACTCCCTGCCGGACGCTTCCGTCGGCTAATTTCGTTTCAACTGTTTCGGTGAATCTTCTCTGCCCTTTAAACAATTTATTTGCAACACTCATGGGCACAAGGACCTTTGACGCTCCTGTATCAATAATAAAATCTTCCCAGACTTCACCGTTCAGGATCACGCCTACTATTATTTTGGAACTATCTTTAAATTTTATCCTGTACTCCGCTTCCATCCGTGCTTTTTCGGCTAGACGCTCCTGCATCCCGAGATATTCAAGATTCCTATTCCTGACTTTCGTTACCGTATCTTTTCTTTTTTCAATGTTTCTTTTAGTGTCCAGCATGTGCCCTTTCCATTCTTTTGCGGCCGTTTTCTTATCCTCACCTTCGGGCACCTCAACAGATTCGATCTCACTATTCTGTACCGCTACCGTTCCGAATCCCACATCCACAATAATTCCTTCTTCCCTTTCCTCTACTATTACCCCTTTAATTGTACCTTTATTTTTAAGTTTTATAATAACGATTTCCGGCGCAGATCCGCCAAATATGCTGATTACGCTGTCCCACTCCGAAGCATCTTTGCGTGCATAAGCAGTTCCATCTAAACCGCATATAAGAAGCGGTAAAATTAATAATAAAATTGAAAATTTGTATTTTTGATCTTTCATTATTTGATCCGTATAAGTATTTAGTGCCCCTTCAACTCTACACTAATATGCGGGCAGGCACAAGTACCCGATCAACTTTGAGATCGAAACACATTATTTCAAAGTTTTCGTGGGGCCGGCACCTCTCATCTCCAAACTAACATGCAAGCGGGCATAAGTACCCGATCAACTTTGAAATCGAAACACATTATTTCAAAGTTGTCGTGTTACTAATCAAAATTCCATTTTTCTCATAATTATTGCGTTTGTGCCGCTCATGCCCGTCCTCAAAGCCTCTCCTGTAACCGTCTCCGTATCCTTCCTTCCCCACAGCCGGAACCGGAGGAGAAGGCACTTCAGAAGGTTCTGTTCCCTCAGTGCCCTTTGCCTGATATTTATATCCTTCCACATACCCGACGCGGTACCCTTCATTGAAAACTTTATAGCTTTTGGTTTTTGAGAGTCCCGTAGCATAGATCGACCCGCATATCATAAAAAAAAGTACGATGAATACAACTGTTTTTCTCATTACTCCCCCTTTAAAAAAAAATATTATTATTTCATGCCTATGCGCCCACGATGTCCGAAACAACCTTTAGGAGATCAGGTATGCTGAAAGGTTTCTCAATGTATTCAATGGCCCCCTTATCAAATGCTTTCTGTTTTGTTTCCTCTTCTGATGTAGCGGATAGGATTATTACTGGTAAATTACTGGTAAAGGTTGACATCCTCAGGTTTTCAAGAACATTTAACCCTCCGCCGCCGGGCAGTCCGATATCAAGAATAACAAGATCGGGTTTTTCCGTCCTTGCGGCACGCGTCCCGAACACCGTATCATATACTAACAATACATTGTAACCCTTCTCTACTAAGAGTTTCTGGAGCATAAGAGCGTACCCTTGATCATCTTCGATTATTAATATTTTTTTTGCTCCATCTGCCATTTATCACCTCTGGGCTCTCTACTAAGTTCGAAGTTCGTGGTTCGTAGTCGTTGGCTCACCCTGCTTGTTGCTCGCAATGACGGAGCGCGCCTCTACCTCTTCACTTTCCGAACACGAGCACTAGACCAGTTCCAAAAACGATCAATGCCCATATCCTGAAAACGTAAACCGGTCTTTCACCCCACCATTCTAAAACTTTTTCCGACGTTTTCGATGTTATACCGATAATGGCCCTTATCACAAGAATTATGCCTATTATTCCTATCATCCTGGCGAAAAGACCGTGCAGCTTCATTGCGCTGCCCATAAGAAGAAAACCAACTGCGATAACTAGACCAAAAACAAGCCACCGCATCTTCCAGGTCATCTTCCTTCTTAAACGGTTCTTAAGCGCTTCCGGCCTTACGAGCCAGAATAAACCTATAATTATCCAGAACGTGCCAAATATTTTGGTGAACATCTATTACCCTCTCATGTTCAGCCTGCCAAAAAAAAATCAGTTCACTCAATATGCACACCGGAACATCCGCCCACAACCAGCTTTTTGTCTGTTGGCCCGCCGCTTCTTTCCGCCTCTTCGAGATCTTCTTCCTGCCCGTCTTCACCTTCCACTGTGATCTTAGGTTTTTTGGGGAAAATTCTCATCTGTTTTTCCGCTTCGTCCGATAATGATCTATCCACTTCACGCGTAGCCTGGTCCACTTCTGCAGCCGTTGGCTGCGAATAAACGGTTATTGTACGGAAAAATATAAATGTGCATGTAACTAAAACGAATATTGTATTTTTCATCTGGAGAGTACATTCTTGAGCAAACCCATGGCGAATGGGTTTCGTAAAAAGAATCTTCTTAACTTCCTGAATCTGGGCATAGGATATCTTTTCTGGAGTTTAACCGTTATTTATAAAACCTGGTTCTACCATAATGAAGCACCTTTAAGAATCTATATTAATGACTTTTCCACCATGTGTCAACTTACTTATAAAAGTATTTATCATATCCCATAAAAAGTCCTCTTTATGGGGCATTTCTGGGCAAATTTGGGCATATTTTGGGGTGATTTGTGCTTCTTTCGCGGCCGTATCCGCAAGGTAAATACGCATCATATATACAAAAAAGACAGCCCGGTTAGGACTGTCTTTTTTATATATGGTGGGGAGAGAAGGATTTGGCGCCTCCGGGCTCATATTATTTTACTGATCCTCGCTATCGCTCGTATCAGATGTTATTTTCGCCCTTCGGTCGGCCATCCGCTGCTTCGGTTGTTGGTCGCTTGTTCGCCAGCTCACAAGCTCCCTTTATTAAAGGCTCAGCAGCTCCATTCGATCCCCGTCGCTGTTTA
>JABMSC010000181.1 GCA_013204685.1 Candidatus Omnitrophota bacterium
CCCCTGACGTTTATCTAGCGCATATAGTCCCTTTTCTATTTCTCTACGCGCAACCTTTTGCATCTCAATATTCACCGCAGCATAAATTTTTAGCCCTTCCTTGTATAAAATGTCGGCACCGTATTTTTTTGCAATATAACGCCTGATGTGCTCCGTATAAACTGGGACTTCTTCTATATACCAGTTTTTCCTTGGTTTAATATCAAGCTCTTTATTGATTGCTTCCGTAGCTTGAATATTGGTTATAAAGCCTTCCTCAACCATCCGGTTTAAAACATATATCTGACGCTGCTTTGCCCTTTCCGGATACCTGAAAGGGGAATATCTGCTGGGGGCCTGGGGCAGGCCGGCTAAGATAGCATATTCCGCCAGGTTCAATTCCTGAGTAGATTTTTCGAAATAATTTTCAGAAGCAGCTTCCACCCCATATGCTCCATGCCCCAGATAAATCTGATTTAAATACAGAAAAAGAATTTCATTTTTAGCAAACTTCTTGTCAATGCGGTATGCAAGGATGGCTTCTTTTATTTTGCGCGTATAACTTCTTTCCGGTGTCAAAAAAAACGATTTTGTAACTTGCTGGGTAATTGTACTGCCGCCCTGGACGATGGTTCCGGCCTCAATGTTTTTGAAAAACGCCCTTACAATACTTAAAATATCTATCCCTTTGTGTTTATAAAATCTTGCATCCTCCGCAGCAATAAAAGCTTTCTTAAGCATTTCAGGCATTTGGGATAGAGGGATCACAATTCTCCGTTCTTTAAAAAATTCAGCGATCTTTCGGTTGTCATCTGAATATACCGTTGTGATTACAGGAGGCCGGTAATCCTTTAGCGAAGATATTTTGGGAAGATTTCTGCTAATGTAAAAATAGACTCCGGCAACTCCAAACATACCGGATATCATCATAAAAACAGACACCAAAACAAACCATCGGAAAATTTTTGCAAAAATTCCCCCCTGGTCTCGTCTGGCTCGCTTCTTAAGTATCTGAGAAGTTCTTTTGTGTTTCAGCATAACTCTTACACCTTTAACGGATCAAACTCGCACTTTTTGGTCTTGTTTCATAAAACTATATTATAAATATCAAATATCGATCTGTTAAGCAAGGTGCTTGACAGCCCAAAATTCACCACCCACAAAATCTGACTTTTTACGAGACCACCAATTTCTAATCGAGCCATTTTCCACCCGTCAGAGATTTTTAAAAAAATAATTCCAGCATGAGTCTTTTTTTCAGCTTCGTACTTGAAAGAAAGAATGCCTTGTGCCATAATATCTACACTTAAAGTTGTGATATGCAGCTATTTTTAAATTGATCGTGCTGGAAAGGCATTCCGCAGCTTTATCTCACTTTTGTTTCAAAAACATAACACCTTATCCGGCATTGTTCCGCCAAGGTTCGGCAGCGGAACCATATGATGTCGTTTAGAGCCTAAAGGAGGAAGAATGATGAATACTGATTTGCCCGTTTCCTTAAAAGCAGTGGACCGTGTTGAAATTCTAACCCTTATAGACAACTATATTGATCTTTTGCTGCCGCCCTCGGAAATTATCACCCGTCCCCCGCTGGCAAAGGAAGGCAACGTTCTGGATGACACCCTTCTGGCGGAACATGGGCTGTCCCTTCTGATCACTGTATATCAAGGAGAAATGAAACACACCATCCTTTTCGATACAGGTTATACCAAGGTCGGCGTGCTCCACAATATTGAACAACTGGGGCTAAATATTGAGGAGATAGAATCGATTGTCATCAGCCACGGTCACATGGACCACACAGGTTCCCTTTACGGCATTCTCGACAAAATACCCGGGACGATTCCCCTGGTGGTTCATCCCGGCGCATTTGAATATCCTCGCTATACCCGTACACCGGACGGCAGCATGCGCCTTTTTCCCCGAACTTTGATAAAAGATGAGCTTGAACAGAAAAATGTTGAGCTCGTGGAAAGCAAATCACCGACCCTGATCGCCGATGATATGATCATGGTAACCGGGGAGGTGGAACGAACAACAGAATTTGAAAAGGGAATGCTCAATGCCCTTATAGAAAAAGACGGGGAATTAGTGTTTGATCCGTTTGCCGACGATCAGTCCATTGTCATTAAACTCAACGGAAAGGGTCTGGTAGTGATTTCCGGGTGCGCCCATGGAGGTATTATTAATACAATTATGTTTGCACAGAAAACAACTGGGGAAAATAATATTCACGCAGTGCTGGGAGGGTTCCATCTTTCCGGACTATTTTTTGAGAAAATTCATGACAAGACTATTGCGGAATTTAAAAAGTTGGATCCTGAAGTGTTGATCCCCATGCATTGTACCGGCTGGAAAGCCATCCAGCGATTTCAAAAAGAGTTTCCTTCGAGTTTTGTGCTCAACAGCGTGGGGTCTAAGGTGACACTTTCGTGATATAGCATCGAACCCTGTCAGATCGATGTTAAGGGATTATGTAAGGCTTTTGCCATGAGAAAAAAACCGGCAACTTACCAAAGCTTTTTCTTAACGTTTTCCAAACGCTGCGCTATTGTTACCTGCTTACTTATGCTTGTTCTGTGGAGCCGAGCAACTCC
>JABMSC010000182.1 GCA_013204685.1 Candidatus Omnitrophota bacterium
ATGTAAAACAGCATTGGAAAATATATCTGATGTTCGCAGGTTTAATAGCATTATTTGTTCTAGGCATCTATCATGACAATAGAACCATTTATGGGTCGAATGATTTTAACACTTATTATTATGCCGGAAAATGCATAATATTCGAAGAGAATCTGTACAGCAACATGACTTTTAAATACACATTATCTCCATATCTTTACCTTCCGTTTTTTGCAGCTCTTTTTGCTCCCTTGACTCTTTTGCCCGTTAGGGGCGCTGCTCTTCTATGGTATATGGTCAGCGCAGCATCCTTAATAGGGTCTTTATATTTTGCGCTTAGGTTGGGAATAGGAAAGGAAAGCGTCAAGGATTTTATAAGTAAAAAACCTTATTTATTGAAACTGGTATCGATTAGTCTTATTGTTGTACTATGGGTGGATAATGTTTCGCTCGCCCAGATTGACTTTTTAATATTTTTCCTTATCATTTTATCACTGTTCTTATTCAGCCAAAAAAGGCCTTTTCTTGCGGGAATTATTCTGGCTGCAGCAGGGGCCATCAAGATATACCCGCTTTACTTCTTTTTCTATTTTCTGGTGAAGAGGCGGTTTAAGGTGGCGGCAGGCGGGCTTATAGGCCTGGTGCTGTTTTTATTTATTGTGCCATGGGCGTCTATGGGAACGACTAATTTTAAAGCCTCAATGAATAGCTGGAGAGAAAAACGCGCAAAGCCCTATACAAGCCCCATCGAAAAAGTGGTAAAGAAGACATTTTCCAGTTACCATTCCCAGTTTAAGCCCAGCAACCAGGCGTTATATGCGGTTGCAACACGGTCACTGATGAAAGATGATGAGAATGTTATATTGTGGAAAGAAGAGGACTTTGAATATAAGATCTACTGGCCGCATCCCTTGACTCCTACGCAGGTGGTTATTTTCAGAAATATTTTATTGATGGCAATAGTATTCCTTACCTTTTTATGTCTGGATTACCGGTTAGTTTATACAAGCCGCTTATATTTGAATCTTGAGTACTCTGTTATCTTTTTAAGCATGCTGCTCCTCTTTCCGCAGGTCAAAAGTCATACTTTTGTGCCAATCATATTCCCCATAATTGTGTTTAATTGTATAAAGACAGACCGGCAGGAGAAGCATATATACAGCAGTAAGCCGCTTGAGATCACTTTTTGGACGGCTTTAGCGCTCTTTTGTCTTCAGGGGATTCCATATCTGCAAGTTGTGGGAGTGGGCGCTTACAGTATGCTGCTTTTGTGGATATTATTTATTTTAATGATGCGGAAGGAAAGAGCTGCATTAAAAGGATAGCGGCCTTTTGACGTATATGAAAAGGAAGACTGAGCATAAAAGCAAACATTATGTATACATAGTATGTTGCTCCAGGGGGACATATTATACCGGATACACCAATGATCTGGAAAAGCGCATGGAAACGCATAATAGCGGGAAAGGCGCCAAGTATTTGCGGGGGCGCACCCCCGTGGAACTGGTATATACTGAGGAGTGCAAGTGCCTCGAAGATGCTTTGCAGAGAGAACACGAAATAAAAAAACTTACTCGCAGGAGAAAAGAAGAACTGGTAAAAAGGAATTTAAAGGTTGAATTATGAAAAAGACCCCAAAAGAATATGAAACAGGTGACAAGGTTGCAGATGGCCTAATAGGTGAACTTGCTAAGGAATTCGGTTCTACCGGAACTGAATCCTTACTCCGTGAAATACTTACGACCGCTATCAAGTTAGGGAAGGAGTCCGGTGACGTAGCAGATCTTAAACTTGTGAATAGTGTACTGAAAGAACTCAGGTATTCTTTTAAGATATTTTCTCCTTACAGAGATGTTAAAAAGGTAACGATCTTCGGGTCAGCAAGATCAAAGGAGAAATCATCTGAATATGAAATGGCCGAGGAATTTGCGCGAAAACTAACGGAAAAAAATTATATGGTTGTCACCGGAGGCGGTCCCGGGGTCATGGAAGCGGGAAACAAAGGGGCCAAAAAGGGGAAAGAATTTGGACTTAATATCCGTCTTCCTTATGAACAAATGCCCAATCCATACATTGATGAAAAAGATAAGATCATTAATTTTAAATACTTCTTCACCAGAAAGTTGATCTTCGTAAAAGAGACAGATGCGATAGCACTTTTCCCAGGGGGGTTTGGAACACATGATGAAGGGTTCGAGATGCTCACCCTGGTCCAGACCGGTCGGTCCAGACCCAGGCCCATAGTTTTAGTGGAGCCTGAAGGATCCACATACTGGCATTTGTGGAAGCGTTTTGTAAAAGACAAATTACTTAAGGGCGGTTTTATTGATAAGGAGGACTTAAACCTTTTTTGTGTTGTAAAAAGCGCTGATGAGGCAATTAAATATATAGAAGATTTTTACAGGGTGTATCACTCGATAAGATATATTTCAGGTGTCACAGTAATAAGGCTGAAACGAAAAATTTCAGAAAAAACGCTAAAATTCATAAACCGAAAATTTAAGGATATCATAACAAAGGGTGAGATCGAGTTTTCTCCTCCTCTGAAGAAAGAAACAAAAGAAGGAGAATACCTTCACCTCCCCAGGCTTGTGATGAACTTTAACATGCGTGCTTATGGCAGGCTTTATGAGATGATAGGTGTCATTAATAGAGATTAACCTAAGGAAAATACCAATACAAGGTGCAATTTCGTAAAATGAAGAAAATCTTTTTAAGAACCTACGGATGTCAGATGAACGATCGGGATTCCGAGCTTATAGAGGGAATGCTTACCGAGAAAGGGTTCCAGATCGTCGATGATGCGGAAAAAGCCGATATCGCACTTTTTAATACCTGCAGCGTGCGCCAGCATGCCGAGGACAGGGTGATCGGTAACTTACAGAAGCTTAAATCCCGCAGGAAAAAGGATCCGAACTTTCGTATCGGCATCCTTGGCTGTATGGCAAAGCGTCATGGCGAGATGCTTTTTAAGGAATATCCTCAAATTGATATTGTGGTCGGCCCCAGCAACATATATGACATTCCGGACCTTATTGCAAGATCCACCGGATCGGAAAAAATACTGGCTGTTGATAAAGAAAAGCGTCCTAAAAAGAAAGCCGCGGGGGACAGCCGCAGCGGTATATTTTCTGCTTTTGTCAACATTATGTACGGATGTGATAATTTCTGTTCATATTGCATAGTTCCTTATGTTCGGGGGAGAGAAGTGTCGCGTCCTAAGAAAGATATTGTTGACGAGGTAAAACACCTTGTGGATAAAGGATTTAAAGAGATCACCCTCCTGGGGCAGAATGTCAATTCTTACGGAAAAGGGCTTTCCGGTAAAGTAACTTTCCCGCATCTGTTGGAAGCGATAAATAAAGTTAAGGATCTGGAACGTATACGTTTTACGACCAGTCATCCAAAAGACGCCGATAAAGCGTTATTCAGGGCTATTCGCGATCTTGATAAAGTGTGCGAGCACATTCATCTTCCGCTTCAGTCAGGTTCTGATAAAATGCTGGATCTCATGAACAGGAAATATAAATACGGGGATTATAAGGAAAAAGCGGACCAGCTGAAAGAGATGGTTCCGGGTGTCGGAATAAGTACGGATCTGATAGTAGGGTTTCCCTCTGCGAAGGAATCGGATTTTAAGGCGACGTACAAAGCGATGAAAGAGGTGGAATTTAATTCAGCTTTCATCTTCAAGTATTCACCGCGTCCGCCGGCAGAGTCTTCTTGTCTGGTGGATGACGTAAAAGAAGCGGTGAAAAAGAAGAGGAATAATGATCTATTATCTCTTCAGAAAAAGATCTCCCACCAAAAGAACAGATCCATGATAGGCACCGAGCAGGAAGTTCTTGCCGAAGGCAAAAGCCGTATGAGCGATAAGGAGCTTATAGGAAGAACGCGTAACAACACTCCGTGTGTATTCAAGGCCGGAGAAGATCTTATCGGCAAGCTCGTCAAGGTTAAGATTAAGGGGACAAGCCCGACTACGCTAAAAGGGGAAATAGTTTAACTTGCCTTCATGAAGCATACTGTTATTTTCATAGTAGGTCCCACATCGTCCGGGAAGAGCCGGGTTGCTGCTCGCCTGGCAGAGCGCATTACGGGGGAGATCATCTCCTGTGATTCGATGCAGGTCTACAGGGAAATGGATGTGATAACACAGTCCCCGGACAGCGATCTTTTGTCACGCGTGGCCCACCATCTTATCAGAGAGATCAACCCGGAAGAAGAGTTTAATGCGGCCGAATTTACCGGGAAAGCAGAGGCTCTTATCGGGTCAATTACCTCCCGCGGGAAAGTACCCATAATATGCGGCGGGACAGGTCTATACGTCAAAGCTCTTGTGGACGGGCTTTTTTCTTCGCCGTCTAAAGATGAAGACTTGAGAAAAAAATTCAACGAAATTGCCGAGAAAAAAGGAACTGTATATCTGCATCAGATGCTTGAGGAGAGAGATCCCGAAACGGCGTCAAAGCTTCATCCGAATGATACGCGCAGGATCATCCGCGCACTCGAAGTCTATAAATTGACAGGAAAAACCATAAATGACAAGAAGACGACTTCGGCTGGGATAGCTGAGAAGTATGCATGCAAAAGAATCGGTTTGAAAGTCCCAAGGAAAGTCCTTTATGATAGAATAAACGCCAATGTGGATAAGATGTTTTCTGAAGGGCTGGTAGATGAAGTGAGGCGCTTAAAAGAAAGGGAACTCAGCCTTACTGCCGAAAAAGCGCTTGGGATCAAAGAGGTGTTATCTTTTTTGGACGGGAAAACGACCCTGGGGGGGGCCAGGGAAGAACTTAAAAAAAATACCCGAAGATATGCCAAACGTCAGATGACGTGGTTCAGGGCCGATAAACGTATTGTATGGATCGACGCGGACCGGCCGGTGGAAGAAATCGTTGAGGAAACAATAGATAAGATCTCGGGGGCAGGCAAAGACTTATGACCACTACACAGTCAACAAAAGAAAAACGTGAAAGAGCCGTTCTAGTTACGGTTGAGATGAGAGGGCATGAGTCCTGGCCTATCGAAGACAGGGCCCTGGAACTTAAGCGTCTTACGGAGTCATGCGGTGTTGATATCGTTGAAACTGAAATTTGCCGCAGAAAAGCCCCCAATGCGGGTCTTTTTATCGGTAAAGGCAAGGTCCAGGAGCTGGTGGAGATTATAGAGGAGACCGGAGCTGATGTTGTTATTTTTAATAATGATCTTTCGCCCTCACAGCAGAAAAATCTGGAAGAGATCCTTACGATAAGGGTTATTGACCGGACGCAGCTTATACTGGATATATTCGCGCGGAGGGCCACCTCGAACGAAGGTAAAGTTCAGGTCGAGCTGGCGCAGCTGGTATACCTCCTCCCGCGCCTCTCCAGGATGTGGGAGCATCTTTCGAGGCAATATGCCGGTGTAGGCATGAAAGGCCCCGGGGAGAAACAGCTTGAAATTGACAGGCGCCGTATCAGCCACAGGATCACAAGCCTGAAGCGAGAGCTAAAAGAGATTACCAATCATCGCAACTTGCAGCGCACGCAGAGGGAAAAATTCTCAATGCTGACAATTGCTCTCATAGGATATACGAATTCAGGGAAGTCTACGCTTTTTAACGCTTTTACCGATTCTTCGGTGAAAGTGAAGGATCAATTATTCAGTACGCTGGATCCCACGGTACGAAAGATGCTTTTGCCGAACAATCAGGTAGTTCTACTGTCGGATACAGTCGGGTTCCTGCACGAGCTGCCGCACCATCTTGTTGAGAGTTTTAAGGCCACGCTTGAGGAAGTAGTCAACGCCGATATATTGTTCCATATTATAGACATGAGCGGTCATCTTGCAAGCGAACAGAATGCGGCCGTTCAAGAGGTTTTGAACGATCTGGGCGTTCAGGATAAACCTGTTTTTACTGTTCTAAACAAGGCGGATAAGGTGCCCGGGGATCTGGAAAGGTACAGCATTAAAAGGCCCTTTCCCGAAGCCGTTGTAATATCCGCTTTAAAGGGAGAGGGACTCGCGGAACTTAAAGATTTAATAGTTGACTTTGTCCAGAAAGACATGGAAGATATAGAGATTATTTTACCGCACAAACATTACAAGGTTGCAAAAGAGATCAGGGAAAAAGGAAACGTTGAGAAAGAGGAATACGGGGACGAAGGTTTGTTTATAAAGGCCATGGTTCCAACGAAGGTTAAATACGCAATATTAAAAAAACTCAGATCGAACGTCGGAACTAAAAAAAGACAGTCACCGAGGAATAAATAGTAAGAGATAAGCGGTAAGCGTTAAGCGTTAAGCGATAAGCGGTAGGCGCGCTCCGTCATTGCGAACCCGCCGACCTGTGGTGAGCGAAGTCGAACCAAGGCGGGTGAAGCAATCCCAAGACATCGTGAGCTTACGACAACGAATCACGATAACCGATACCCGAACGACGAATAACGAATCACGAACAACGAGCTAAACCGGCGAGCAAACATGAGTAAACTAATAAGCATTATCATCCCCACATATAACCGAGCTGCTATGATCAAGCGGGCCATCGAGAGTGTGCTTGTCCAGGATTACGATAATATGGAGGTCATAGTGGTTGATGACGCTTCAAAGGACAATACTCCGGAGGTGGTCCGGTCTGTCGAGGATCCCAGGCTGATCTATATCCGTAGACCTGAGAATAAGGGGGCTGCTGCTGCACGCAATACCGGGATGAGGCAGGCTACGGGCGAATATATAGCCTTTCTGGATTCGGATGATGAATACATCCCGGGGAAACTCGGAGAACAGGTAAAAGCATTCGAGAAACTTGACCCAGTTCCGGGTCTGGTATTTACAAATTACTGGGCGGTAGGGGCCCGGAAAGAGCTTAAGATCCCGGAACACGTCTCCTCGGGTTATGTGGATACGTCAAAAGTATTCCCTGCGTCTATTTTTTGCAACCCGCCGAGCTCGTGGATGGTAACAAAAAGTGTGGTTGCCGATGACGGGCTTTTTGACGAAGGACTTTGGACGATGGAGGACATAGACCTCTTTGCGCGTATTACGAGGAAGTACCCTGCGTATTTTATTAAAGAACCCCTGATGATAAAACATGTGCATTCATGCAAAAAGGGGAGCGTCCCGGATAAATATGCCGAGAAGACGGGCGAAAGGATACTGGAGAAGTGGTTACCCGAGATGCGGCGGGACAGGAAATTTCTGGTCAGGTTTTACTGCATGATGGGCAAGGATATGATGCGCTCAGGAAAGAAGAAAAAAGCTATTGATTATCTATGGAAGGCTGCGCTCCTCAATCCAGTGAATTTAAAAGTTGTATTAAAACTGGCAAGAGCGTATGCAACAAGATCATAAAAATGAAAGGAAGACGAAATAAAATATGAAGATTTTGGGTGTGGGGCCATCTATGGAACATGATCCGGCAGCTGCCCTTGTTATTGACGGGAAAGTGGTCGCTGCTGCTGAAGAAGAGAGATTCATAAGAGAGAAGCATGCTTTTGGCAAGCCCCCCATAAAAGCGATCGAATACTGTCTGGATGAGGCCGGGATAGCTCCGGAAGACATAGATGCAGTGGCTTTTGGCTGGTCTCCGTCAGTCTTTAATGAATTTAAGATGCAGTATTTTAGACGTAAGTTTTTCTACAGCCCCGACAGGGCCATAAAGATATTGAAGAAATCAAACCAAATCTGCCGCATGAAGACCGGGATAGTGAAAGACATATGTGATAAAACAGGCATCGACTATGCGCGGACAGATATCCATTTTGTTGAGCATCATCTTGCGCATGCGTCAAGCGCGTATCACCTTTCCGGATTTAAGGATTCGGCCATACTTTCAGTGGATGGAGGCGGTGAATTCACTTCGACCCTCATGGCTGAAAGTGATAACGGGAATATCCGTAAAATAAAGGAAATATGTGTACCCGACTCTATAGGTCTTTTTTATTCCACCTTAACTGAATACCTCGGATTTAAAAGCAATAACGGGGAATATAAAGTAATGGGTATGGCTCCTTACGGAGATCCTTCCCGGATCGACATGGACCACTTGCTTTCGTGGAATGATAAAAAGAAGACATTTAAATGCAATGACAACTATGTATGGGTGAAACGTAGCCAGAGGTATGATAAAGAGAAAATGTATTCTAAAGCATGCGTGAGGGACTTTGGCCCGCCCCGGGAGGGAGAAGGTCTGCAGGAACCCTATATCCATGTTGCCGCTAAGGTTCAAAAAAAGCTTGAAGAAATAACGGTCAAACTGGTGGATGCGTATTTGGAAAAAAGCATGCGTGAGCACGGTAATCTTTGTTTTGCCGGAGGATGTGCTTTGAACGTAGCGCTTAACAGGATCCTGCTTGAGAAACCGTATATTAAAAATTTATGGGTGCAGCCCGCCTCGCATGATGCCGGGACTTCCCTGGGAGCCGCTATCTATGTTGCTTCCGAGGCCGGGGAGAAGATCCGGCCGATGAAGCACGCTTACCTGGGCCCGGAGTTTACGAATGACCAGATAGCAGAAGATCTAAAGGAATTTGGCTTTCCTTTTAAATTTGAAAATGATATTGCGGACCGAACAGCGGAACTTCTGCACCAGGGAAAAATAGTAGGATGGTTCCAGGGGCGCATGGAATGGGGCCCCCGGTCTTTAGGGAGTAGAAGCATCCTGGGTAACCCCGCTGTAAAGGGGACGGCGGATAAGATAAATGCTATGATAAAGTTCAGGGAAAAGTGGCGTCCTTTCTGTCCGTCGATTCTTAAGGAACATGCTTCAAGCATCCTGGATTCGGATCATCCAGCGCCCTTCATGACCATAGCTTTTAAGGTGAACCCTGAATGGGGAAAAAGAATACCGGAAGTCGTGCATGTTGACGGGACCTGCAGGCCCCAGGTTGTTGATCCGGAAACAAACCCCAAATTTCACAATGTGATAGAAAAGTTTTATCAGAAAACCGGGGTCCCCGTCGTAATAAACACATCTCTCAATAGAAGAGGGGAACCTGTGGTTTGCACCCCTGGCGATGCACTCATAATGTTCAGAGAAAGTGGTCTGGAGTATATGGCGATGGGGGATTTCCTGGTTTGTAAGAACGAACCGAAAAACGAATATTAAAAAGATCTTGTAGGATTTATGATGATGGAAGAGGGCAGCAAAAAACTTGTTATCATTCCGACTTACAATGAATCGGAAGTAATAACTGATCTTGTAGGCAAAGTTCTTGAGGTTTCCCCGGATGCGGATATCCTTGTTGTTGACGACAACTCTCCTGACGGAACCGGTGATATCATAGATGGGCTCTCAAATTCTGATGGCCGCATAAATTGTCTTCATAGATCAAAGAAAGAGGGAATAGGCCCCGCATATATAGATGGTTTCAAGTGGGCTATTGAGAGGGGTTACGATCATATCTTACAGATGGATGCGGATTTTTCGCATGGTCCGGAGTATGTTCCGCATCTTTTTAAACTTGCCCAAGAGTATGATCTCGTCATTGGTTCAAGATATGTCCCCGGCGGAGGTACGGAGAACTGGGGCGTTGTAAGGAAGATCATCAGCATATGGGGATCGCTTTATGCTCAAGCGATCCTGTGGATTCCCATAAAGGATTTGACAGGCGGCTTCAAGTGCTGGAACAAAAGGGTTCTTGAAAATATAGGTTTAAATAATATTCAAACAAAGGGATATGCATTTCAAATTGAAACAACATACAGGGCATTCAAAAAGGGATACAGGATCAAAGAATACCCTATAGTTTTTACTGATAGACGAGTGGGTGAGACAAAGATGTCCCGCAAGATCTTTATTGAGGCGATCTTTGCGGTTTTAAGGATGAGGATCGGCTAAAGGCGAAAAGAGGATATACAAAAAGGAGCCGCATGAGCGCAAACATTAGACGAACATTAATCTTGCTGCTATTAACGGTTGTGATCTCCACAGGCGTATTTCTTACAGATGCCTTCAGGGATGATAATTTCTGCCGTTACGATGCGCCTTTTTATGCTACGATCGCCCAGAATATTGTAAGAACGGGTGACTGGGTCAATCTTCGTTATTCGCTTGATATGCCATTTGAAGGCAATCATCCTCCTCTTACATTTTGGGCAACGGCATTCTTTGTTAAGCTCCTGGGAGAAAGTGTTATTTCGGTAGTGCTTTTCAGTATTCTTTGCGCAGTCGGTGCGTGCATAACGGTTTTCTTGATCGGAACGGTGCTAAAAGATGATATCGTAGGTTTTTTAAGTGCCATGGGGCTTCTCTTGACCAGGTATGTTCCCCGGGTAGCAAGGTTTAACACGATTGAGATCCCATTGATGCTTTTTGTTTCACTGGCAGTTCTGTTTCTGATACTAGCACTTAAAAAACACAGAGCTTTTTATCTTTTATTTGGGGTTTGTGTTTCCTTATCGATACTTTCCAAGGGGATCGTTGGAGTACTGCCTTTTGGGATATGTTTTTTTATGATTTTATTTCAAAAGAGATTTCGAGATTTTTATAATCCGTTTTTCTTAGGTGGTATTTTTATTGCTCTGGCGGTGCCTTTTTCCTGGCTTTTCTTTAAAGGAGGGGGGTCTCTCGAGGGAGTGGTGTCAGTCTTCAAAAGTTATTATACCTTTGCGTTTATAGCCTTTACAGCCGCGGGCCGGGAAGATCCCGGACCCAGACTTCGTCTTATTACAAAACTTATTGAAATATGTTTTATTATATTTCCGGGTGTGCTTTTGGGGGCATATTTCCTTATCCGTGATAACATAAAGGACAAAAGGCGCGATCTTCTTGTTATACCCGTCTGGGCTCTTATCTTCATACTGGCGTTCATGATAAGCAGCTGGCGAAGGGGCTTTTATCTCCTCCCCATGTATCCCGCTATGGCGCTACTTTTTGGTGTAGGTATCTCGGGAATAATTAAGGAGAGGTACAGGTTGTGGACGGTTTGTTTAATAGCGGCTTTTTTCGCGGGCAATATATCAGCTCCGGTTCTTTTTCCTCACTGGGAGCCCAAAGACCTGGATGATGTTATATATACAAACACATATTTTCCTAAAGCGAAAGAAGCTGCGAGAGCTTTTTATGAGCAGTTTTCTTTGGATGCAAGATTTGCTGCCTATGGGCTTGATTTCCCGCAGGAAAACGAATTCATTTTCTTTTTCCGGTCGGATAATGATATTGAAATTTGCCAGGATGAGGAAGCTTTTAAAGAACTGGTTTATTCCAAAAAGCCCGTTCTTGTATACATGGAGAAAAATACTTTCTCGAGACTGGACAAAAAATATCATAGTAAACTTAAAGTGGTTTATGCCTTTGATGATAACGTAATGGCCACCAACAGGTTAGATGCTGTACCGGTATTCGGTGAGGAGTGACAATTAAAATCAGCAATTATCATTTAGCATTCTAAAATGCTAATTTTGCGTTGCTAAATTTACATTTTCTCCCGGCCCCCGGTTCCTTACAAACCCCTTGACAAAATTTGCAAGCGTGATATAATTTAGCACTCGAAGGCTAGGAGTGCTAAACAGCGCCGAATTCAGGCGCAATTTGCAACTTTCTTATATAATTACTATGACTACTAAAACAAAAGTAAGTAAAAAAGACGAAAGAAAAGCATGTATCCTTGGACATATAGTTCATACTTATGTCTCCGATGGTACACCCGTAAGCTCTAAGCTGGTTGCCAGAAGAATGGGCGGAAATGTCTCCAGCGCCACCATCAGAAACATAATGGCAGAATTAGAACATCAGGGGTATATTACTCATCCACATACGTCCGCCGGGCGCATTCCCACAGACATTGGATACAGGCATTATGTTGACGTAATAAAGAATAGGATCAGATTCGAAAGAAGAGAAGCTCAGCGTCTGGCGGAGGAATATTCTAAAAGGATAAGGACAATAAAAGAGGTTATTAAAAAAACTTCTTACCTGATAAGCCGAGAACTTCATAATGCCGGGGTTGTGATGTGGCCGGGAATAGAAGGGGTCTACTTAAAACATATGGACCTCGTTAAAGTGAACTCAGAGACCATCCTGGCAGTCCTGGTTACGATGACTAACGATGTTAAAAATCATATTGTGAGGCTGGATGGGGAACTTAAGAAAACCGAGCTCATGCGCATAACGAATTATATCAATGAGAATTTCAGAACCCTGCCTCTTATGGATATATCCGGGAGCTTAAGAGGATTGGTGAATAATGTGAAAGAGGAAGATAAAGAGACCCTCAGTATTGCTAAAAACAGCTTAAGGGTAATGGACACCATTATCGAAGAAAATCTTAAGAATGAGATCTACTGGGAGGGGTTGAATTATTTCCTTGAGATGTCAGGGTCAGGGGATGTTGATATGACACGGAATATCCTCGAGATATTCTCCGAGAAGGAAGAACTGGTAAATCTTATGAGGAATGAGCTGCCGTATGAGGGGCTTAACGTGTATATCGGCAATGAAAATAAATCCAAGAAGTTATCAGAGTGCAGCGTTATAACGTGCGGGTACACCCTGCACGGGAGGGCCGCTGGACGTCTTGGCGTTATCGGTCCCACAAGGATGGATTATGACCATGCTTTGCGTACAGTTGGGTGTTTGTCTAATCTGATAAGTAAAAAACTGGCGGAGATTAATAGCTAAGGGAGGAGCAAGAACCATGAGCCGTAAAAAAAGCAGCCC
>JABMSC010000183.1 GCA_013204685.1 Candidatus Omnitrophota bacterium
ATTGTCGACCCGGTTATAGTTACCTCGTCCAGGCCATCATCGCCGTGAACCACAAAAACATCCGTGGAACCTAAATTCTTGAGCACCTCCGCCATTGTTTTGACCAATTTCCTGTCATAAACCCCGAGAACCTGCCGCTTGCAAGAAGCCGGATTCGACAAGGGGCCGAGAATATTAAATATCGTCCTGTGACCAATTTCTTTTCGGGGCCCGATCGCATGTTTCATCGCGCCATGAAACAGCGGCGCAAATAAAAACCCTATGTTTATCTCTTTAACGCATCTTTCTGTTACTTCAGGCGAAACGTCTATCTTCACACCCAGCTCTTCCAACACGTCCGCACTCCCGCACTTGCTTGATGCCGCACGATTACCATGCTTGGCCACTTTTACGCCGCATGCAGCTACCACAAAAGCGGATGCCGTCGAGACGTTAAAAACTCCCAGACTAGTGCCGCCCGTCCCGCATGTGTCAATAACGGGGCCTTCCCCGGCGTCTATTTTGACTGACTTCTCGCGCATAACTTTGGCGGCACCGGTAATTTCAGCGGTAGTTTCACCTTTATGGTGAAGAGCGACGAGGAAAGTCTTTATCTCCTCCGGAGGCGCTTCCCCGCTCATAATGGCGTCAAACACCGAGCGCATTTCCTCCTCGGTGAGGTTTTCTTTTTTTTCGATCTTTCCTATTGCGTCTTGTATGTTCATGTTAAAAATTAAATTCGTATGGGCACGGCATGCCGTGCCCCTGCTTACATTTCCAGAAAATTCTTCAGTATGTTCTTCCCTTCCTCTGTCAGCAAAGACTCAGGATGGAACTGAACACCCCATATCGGTTTATCTTTGTGCCTCACGCCCATTATCTCTTTTTCTTCCGTCCAGGCAATAAGCTGAAGCGGGTCCTTTAAGCTCGACGGCTCTATTACGAGCGAATGATACCTCGTTGCCGTAAAGGGGGACGGGATCCCTTTGAATATATCCAGAGAATTATGATATACCCCGCTCACCTTACCGTGCATTATACGGCTCCCTCCCACAATATCGGCGCCGTAAACCTCACCTATGCACTGATGTCCGAGACACACGCCCAGTATGGGGACCTTTCCTTCAAGCTTCCGTATCACATCCTTTGAGACTCCCGCATCGTCCGGCCTTCCGGGCCCCGGGGAAATAACTATTCTTTCTGGAGCAAGGGACTCTATTTCTTCCGGAGTTATCTTATCATTACGGTAGACTTGAAGGTCAGCCCCCAGCTCTCCCAGATACTGGACAAGATTATATGTGAACGAATCGTAATTATCTATAATAAGGATCATTTCAGTCCTTCCTCGGCAGATTCAATAGCCTTTATCATGGCCTTGGCCTTATTGATGGTTTCTTTGTGTTCAAGCTTGGGGACAGAATCAAGAACTATACCCGCTCCGGCCTGTATATATGCCGTGTCACCTGCCATAACTATCGTCCTTATCGTGATGCAAAGATCGATGTTTCCCGAGAAACTTATATATCCGACGCACCCGGCATAAGGCCCGCGCCTTGTTTTCTCGAGCTCATCAATGATCTCCATTGCCCTTATCTTCGGGGCGCCCGTAACGGTACCCGCAGGAAAAGTGGCCCTTATGAGATCGTATATATCCTTATCCTTCCTCATCCTGCCTACAACATCACTTACTATATGCATGACATGCGAGTATCTTTCTATGCGCATGACTTCCTGAGCCTGTACGCTGGAATATTCGCACACCCTGCCGATATCGTTGCGCCCCAAGTCTACCAGCATTATATGTTCAGCCCTCTCCTTGGGGTCTTCCAGAAGTTCCTTCTCCATGGCCATATCTTCTTCTTCGGTCTCACCCCGCTTACGCGTGCCGGCTATGGGCCGCACTTCTACCACATCGTCCTCGCATCTTACAAGTATCTCGGGCGACGAACCCACTATACGGTAATCACCAAACCGGAGGAAAAACATATAGGGTGAAGGGTTGATAGACCTGAGTGCCCTGTATATATCGAACGCATCAGCCGTAGTGCGCCTTTTGAAGCGCTGTGAAAGAACAACCTGAATAATATCACCCGCGCGTATATATTTTTTTGCTTTTTCGACTATCCCGCTGAATTCCTCTTTTGAAAAATTTGACTCTAAAGCCGACGTCTCTCCTTCTCTTTTTCCCTCCCGGGGATCATCCCCGGAATCCTTAAGCTTCTCTACTATTCGGTCTATCTTCCTGCAGGCTTTATCATAAGCATCTCCGGGTGAGTCCTTCTCAATAAGCGAATTGGAAACAACCTTTATCTTACGGTCAACATGGTCGAATATAAGGATCGTGTCGGTAAAGACCATCTGCATATCGGGTATATCAAAGTCCTCCGGGTTAGCATCGGGCACTTCCTCGATAAAACGCACCATGTCATACCCCATGTAACCCACAAGCCCGCCGCAGAACCTGGGAAGTCCCTTCACGTCAACGAACCGGAACCGGCTCATGAACTTTTTTATCTCGTCTATCGGATCTTTTTCAGCCTCGAACTCATCAACCTTATCACCCCGCGTGAACGTGACGGTCTTACCCTTACTCGTTATCGCAAGCGCGGGATTGGATCCAAGAAAGGAATATCTGGCCATATGCTCTCCGCCCTCGGCAGACTCAAGAAGATATGAAAAGTTCCCGCCATCGATCTTTTTAAAAACCGATAGCGGCGTACCAAAATCCACCATCAATTCCTTGTAAACGGGGATAACGTTTCCCTTCTGGGCCAGTTTTATGAATTCTTCTTTATCTGGATAAAACATGTTGTACCTCGTAAGCTCTCCTTGTTAGTTCATGAGTTCGTGGTTCGGTTTTCGTGATTCGTGGTTCGGAGCAGTTGGCGCGCCTGGTATTGAGATTGCTTCGTCTCCCTCGCAATGACGGAGCGGGCACCCCCCACTCGAATCACGAATCACGAACGACGAAACCCGATACTTACCCCTTAACTCTGATCACTTTTCTTTATATACATCCTTCGGATCAAAAATTCTTTCTTCTTCGATTTTCTCGGCGCCCGAGGCATCTACCTGTCGGTAATAACAGCTAAAAAAACCTTCATGACACGCTGCCCCGCCGGTTTGTTCGATCTCGAAAAGTAAAGAATTATCAGCACAATCAACGGAAACCTTCTTTATGATCTGCTCGCACCCCGATGTTTCGCCTTTCAGCATCACACGCCCCTTTGAACGCCTGAAGACGTAGATCTTTTTCTCCTCAAGAGTCTTTTTAAGGGCCTCTTTATCCATATAACAAAGCGTAAGCACCCTCCCGGTCTCATGATCCTGTATGACAGCGGGTATAAGTCCTTCGTCATTAAAATTCAGTTTATCAACAATATCCATCATGGCTCCCTTTTTTCAAATCATAGCTAATCTCTTACCACCACTCCCTTATCCCTTAAATACTCTTTTACTTCCCCAACTGTAAACTCTTTAAAATGAAATACCGAAGCAGCAAGCGCCGCATCAGCTTTACCGTCTGTAAGTGCCTCAAAAAAGTGTTCAAGTTTCCCGCATCCGCCGGAAGCTATGATCGGGATACCGACCGCTTCACTTACGGCGCAGGTCAGTTCGACATCATATCCGTCCTTTGTGCCGTCAGCGTTCATGCTCGTTAAAAGTATTTCCCCGGCTCCCATCTCATCGGCTCTCCCGGCCCATTCGAGAGCGTCTATCCCCGTTGCATCCCTTCCGCCCCGAATGTACACTTCCCAGGAAGCCCCGTCATCTCTTCTTTTGGCATCGATAGCGACAACTATACACTGTGATCCGAGCTTGTCGCTAGCCTCTTTTATAAGCTCCGGCCTCTCGACAGCGGAAGTGTTGATTGACACCTTATCGCATCCCGCGTTCAAGAGTTCGCGCACGTCCTCGACGGAATTAATGCCTCCGCCTACCGTGAAAGGCATAAAAACCTGTTCCGCCACTTTCTTAACAACATCCACCATTGTCTTGCGCTTCTCGTGACTGGCGGTTATATCAAGAAAAACCAGTTCATCGGCACCGGCATCATTGTAGATCTTCGCATTCTCCACGGGGTCTCCGGCATCCCGCAGATTAACGAAATTTACGCCTTTTACCACTCTGCCTTCAGTAACATCAAGACAGGGTATTATCCTCTTTGCCAGCATCTATCGCCTCCTTAAGGTCTATTGTGCCCTCATAAAGGGCCCTGCCTATGATCGCTCCGGTTAGACCTTTAGGTTCTAAATTCTTAAGCTGCCGGATATCTTCAACTGTTTTCACTCCCCCGGCAGATATTATTTTTATATCAACGGCGTCCAGCACCCTCTCAAGCTCTTCTATATTCGGTCCGGAAAGCATACCGTCACTTGCTATATCCGTATAGATTATCTCATTCGCTCCGGAAAAACGGAATTCTTCAAGCATAACACAAACATCCATATCTACTGTTTCTTTCCAGCCGCGTATGCTTGGCTTAAGACCTTTTACATCCACACTGAAGATCACTTTATCGCCAAAATCCGCGATACATTCTTTTGCAAAATCTTTATCTTCAAAAGCTCTTGAACCCACAACAACACGCATCACTCCAAGATCAAGGGCCTGCTCTATATCTGCTATTGTCCTAAAGCCCCCTCCAACTTCCACGGGCACCGCCACCGAAGAGACTATCTCCTTTATAACCGGGAGGTTGAAGGGAAAACCTTCTTTCGCCCCGTCCAGATCAACAACATGTATGAGCTCCGCGCCCATATCCATCCATTTACGGGCCGCCTCAACCGGGCTTATATCATAGCTGAGCTCACGGTCGTATTCACCCTGCTCAAGCCGTACTGTCTTTCCTTTTATGAGATCGATTGCGGGTATAATCTTCATGTTTTTATAAAATTCTCCAATATTTTTAATCCCATTGCCTGCGATCTTTCCGGGTGAAATTGAACCGCAAAAATATTATCCTTCCACAGTGCCGAGGTATAGGACGCGGAGTACTCCGTTATGCCTGCGGTATATTCTTCTTCAGCCGACTCGCAGTAATAGGAGTGGACGAAATAAAAATAAGTTTTGTCCTCTATCCCTTTAAAAATAGGACAGTCATAATTCATGATGTTGACCGTGTTCCACCCTATCTGCGGAACCTTCATGTCTTCCCCTCCGGGAAAAAGCTTCACTTTGCCCCGGATGAGCCCCAGACAATCAGTGCCTCCGGATTCATCACTGGTATCAAAGAGAAGCTGCAAGCCAAGACATATCCCCAAAAAAGGCACGCCACGAGTGATATTGTCGAGAAGCGGCCCTATTAGCCCCCTCTCGGAAAGCCCGTTCATAGCATCTCGCGAGGATCCCACACCCGGGAAAACTATTCTTTCGGCACCTTTCATGTCCTCAGGAGTCTCGCACACCTTTACATCCGCCCCGAGATAACGAAAAGCATTATATACACTTCTTAAATTTCCTGAACCGTAGTCGATAATTCCAATCATAATAAGTCCGTTGTTCGTGGTTCGTTGTTCGTGGTTCGCAGGCATAATATATAAATATGCTCCGGACTCCGAACTCCCAACTCCCGACTATAATATTCCCTTACTCGAAGGGACTTCTCCCTCGCGGCGGGGATCAACACTTGTTGCCTTGTCCAGCGCAATACCAAGCGCTTTAAAAACAGCCTCAAGGCAATGATGCATATCCCCTTCGCCCCCTATCTCTATGTGAAGATTCATTCCTATCTTTTTAGCAAAACTTTCCAATAGATCCTTAGCATAATGCATGGAGTATCCCTCTTCATCCTGGACTTCAGCTGAACAGATAAAGCTGAAAGCACTCCGGTTCGACAAGTCCACTGAAACTGTCGCACTAGCCATATCCATGGGCACATTTTCTGAAGCGGTTCTCGTTATTCCCTTAGAGTCGCCAAGCGCTTTTTTAAACGCCTCGCCCAAAGCAATACCTATGTCTTCGTTCAGGTGATGATTATCAACATTAACGTCACCCACCGCTTTCATCTCTATATCAAAATAACCGTGATAGGCAAAGAGCGTAAGCATGTGGTCAAGAAAACCGATCGATGTGGAGACTTTGGACTCACCCTTGCCATCGACATTCAAGACGGGTATCTCTATCTCTGTCTCTTTTGATCTTCTTTCGTAGCTTACCTTTCTCTCTTTAGGTTTTCCGGATTTTTTCCTGCCGAATATCCCCATGTCGCCTCCTTAGTGAGCTCGCATTGTTCAGGGTTTAGAACTCATATCCTTGTATGC
Source organism: Candidatus Omnitrophota bacterium (assembly GCA_013204685.1). Lineage (GTDB taxonomy): Bacteria > Omnitrophota > Gorgyraeia > Tantalellales > Tantalellaceae > JABMSC01. The sequence goes on from JABMSC010000183.1 coordinate 6,243, forward strand.
CAAAAATGAAAACAAATTCTAAATACGAATATCGAAATACGAAACAAATCCCAAATTCGAAATTCCAATGTTCCAAAAAAAGTTTGGAATTTGTGATTTGAAATTTCAATTTTGTTTAGTATTTCGTATTTCTAATTTCGGATTTATACTGCCCTCATCCCCCCCCCTTACTTCTTTCTTCTCCCCGACTACTCGCACCTCTCCTTGACCGATTCCCAATGCTTCTCCAGTTTCTCCAGTTCCGTCAGTTCCCTCACCCAGCTTGCGGAGCTCGAAAGAGCTTTCCGCGAGTAAGAAATAATGTGGGAACTTTTTATAAAACTTCTCAAATTTAAGCCTGAAGAATACCTGGCCGTTCCCCCCGTCGGCAAGACGTGACTGGGACCGGCGATATAATCGCCGATCGCCACCGGTGTATATTGCCCCAGGAGCACCGCTCCGGCATTCGTTATTTTCCTTAAGAGTCTTTTCGGCGACTTTACCATAAGCTGCAGGTGCTCGGGAGCGATCTTATTAGATACCTCCGCCGCCTCATCAAGGTTCTTGACCTTGATGATATATCCGTTTATATCGCTGTCATCACACAAAGCATTAAACACTTTCTTTGACGGTGTAACGAGAATGGATAAACCCTTATGATGTTCCGCCTGTGACTGAAGATCCTTTTTGAGGTATTCTATGTTCGCATGATGATTAGCGATTATAAGCACCTCGCTGGGACCCGCCAGCATATCAATATCACAATACCCGAAAACCTGGCGTTTTGCCTCGGTTACATATTCATTCCCCGGGCCTACGATCTTATCCACCTTAGGCACAGTCTTAGTTCCAAAGGCAAGCGCCGCGATCGCCTGGGCACCTCCCACCTTGTAAATTTCGTCCACCTTAAGAAGATTCGCTACAACAAGTATGTGAGGGTCTATACTCTTGTACTTGTTAGGCGGTGAAGCCATCACTATCTTTTTAACCCCGGCGATCTTTGCCGGTAAAACGGTCATATAAACGCTTGATACCAGGGGCACGGTGCCGCTGGGGACATACACTCCCACTTTTTCTATCGGAGCGAATTTTTCACCCAGCTCAATTCCGGATTCATGTTTCATGGACCAGGATCTTGGAACCTGATTTGTATAAAACTTGTTTATGTTGTTTATTATCTCCTTGAGAGTGTTAACTATTTCCGGCTTTATATCCTGGTACGCGCCGCTTATTTCAGCTTCTGTCACGCGAAGGTCCTTACGCGTCATTACAACCTTATCAAACTTACTCGTAAACCTGAGAAGCGCAGGGTCACCTTCTTCCCGGACTTTTTCAAGTATATGGGCAACTTTTTTCTGGAGACGTGCCTTGCCTTGGCCGCCTCTATTGACAAGACTTTCAAACTTCTTGTCGCCTGGTGTAATTATTTGCATATTGTCCTCTCTTTTATTTTCCTGCAATAAACTTTTTCGCCTCTTCGATAGCTTTACTGAGTCCCCCGGGATCTTTTCCTCCGGCCTGTGCGAAATTTGCATTCCCGCCGCC
>JABMSC010000184.1 GCA_013204685.1 Candidatus Omnitrophota bacterium
CCATAAACCAGAACAAAGTTCGGTTTATGGCTGCCATGAACCGATCTCCGATCTGGTTCATGGCAGAATCATCCGTGTTACCAATTACACCACATCCCAACGTTATTTCTCTGGCTTGGAACAATATTATACAACAAAATTATTATATAAAGAACTTATTTTTATCCCTCACCCGGGGGGGGTGTATTGTATTTTTATTTTCCCTTCATCTCTATCTTCGCCCAGGTATCTCTAAGTGTAGCTGTACGGTTAAATACCGGCTTGCCTTCGGAAGAATCTACCGGATCGGCAAAGAAATAACCCAGTCTTTCAAATTGAAACCTTGAGCCCGCTTCCGCATTCTTAAGGCTCGGTTCAAGTTTGCAATCGGTCAGAATTTCAAGAGAGTTGGGGTTCAGGTTCTCTTTATGATCTTTGCCCTCTTCCGCTTCATTCGGGTCACGTTTTGTGAACAGGTGGTCGTATAAACGCACTTCCGCTCCGAGGGCATGTTTTGCCGAAACCCAGTGGATCGTCCCCATCACCTTCCTTCCATCAGGGGAATCGCCTCCTCGAGTCTCAGGATCATACGTACATCTTAATTCCACAACTTCGCTTTTTTCATTCTTTATAACTTCTTCGCATGTTACAAAATAAGCATATCTTAGACGAACCTCTTTTCCCGGGGCAAGCCTGAAAAACTTCTTATGCGGTTCTTCCTGGAAATCATCTTTTTCAATATAAAGCTCTCTTGAGAACGGAACCTTCCTCACTCCCGCGTCAGGATCTTCCGGATTATTAACAGCATCCAGCTCTTCTTCTTCACCCTCGGGGTAATTTGTTATCACTACCTTCAAGGGCCTTAAGACTGCCATTACGCGCATGGCTTTTTTGTTCAATTCTTCGCGAATAGAATTCTCAAGCACAACCATATCAACGATGCTGTTCATTTTTGCCACGCCTATTTTCTTGCAAAAACTGCGGATCGACTCAGGCGTATAGCCCCTGCGCCTAAACCCGGAAATGGTAGGCATTCTGGGGTCATCCCATCCTGCAACATACCCCTCTTCCACAAGCTCCAGAAGTTTCCTCTTACTCAAAACAGTGTGGCTCAGGTTTAAACGTGCGAACTCTATCTGCCGGGAATGAAAGATCTCCAGCTCATCCAAAAACCAGTCGTAGAGCTGCCTGTGTGTCTCGAATTCCAGCGTGCAGATCGAATGAGTGATTTTCTCAATTGAATCCTCAAGGCCGTGCGCCCAATCGTACATGGGATAAATACACCATTCCCCGCCCGTCCTGTGATGTTCAGCATGCAGTATGCGATACATAACAGGGTCTCGCATAAGAAGATCCGGATGCGACATATCTATTTTCGCGCGCAGAGTCTTAGAGCCATCCGGAAACTCTCCTTCTTTCATGCGTTCGAAGAGGTCGAGATTTTCTTCGAGAGATCTTTCCCTGAAAGGGCTTTCCTTGCCGGGTTCGGTAATAGTGCCTCTATATTCGCGAACCCCATCAAGGGTCTGGTCGCAGACATATGCCTTGCCTTTTTTAATAAGCTGAACCGCATATTCATACATCTGGGCGAAATGATCAGAGGCGTAAAAAAGCCGGTCCTGCCAATCCACGCCCAGCCATTTAACATCTTCGATTATTGAGTCAACATATTCCTGTTCTTCCGCGCGAGGGTTAGTGTCATCGAACCTGAGGTTAAATTTGCCGTTATAATCCCTGGCAATACCGTAATTGAGGCATATGCTCTTGGCGTGGCCTATATGAAGGTATCCATTGGGTTCCGACGGGAACCGGGTGTGCACCCGGCCATCATTTTTCCCGTCTTTACGATCTCTGTTAATTATATCCCTAATAAAATTTTTCGTTGCCTTTTCTTCGGCCATTACACGCTCGCCTTTTTTATTCTCTCTATTGCTTTTTCTTTTCCCAAAAGCTCCATCATCTCGAATAATCCGGCGCCGGCCGTTTTTCCGCTTATAGCCATACGCGTAGGGTGGATGATCTCGGCGGCTTTTAGATCCCTTTCTTCGGCGATCTCACGGCAGATGTTTTCGATATTTTCATGTGTCCAGTCCTGGAGTTCTTCCAGCCGCTGGGCAAAATACCTTATATTGTCTTTGTTTCCTTCTTTATCAAGATACTTTCTTGTTCCTTTTTCTTCGAATTCAAAATCATCTTTAAAAAAACATTCCGCAAGCCCTGCGAACTCCCCGACTGTCTTCATCCGGACCCTATAAAGCTCTATAAGCTTTAACAGCTCCTCTTCTGTCATCTCCCCATACGGCACTCCGACTTTTTCCAGCTGTTCTTTGACTAGAGGTAAAAGATCTTTTGGATCTTTTTTCATTATATATTCAGCATTGGTCCATCTCAGCTTCTGGATATCAAACTTGGACTGTGCGTCACTCATGTCCTCCAGAGCAAAGATCTTGACCGCCTCATCCAGAGAAATGATCTCCCTGTCATCTCCCGGGGACCATCCCAGAAGTATCAAATAATTTGCCATGGCCTCAGGGAAAAACCCTTCGGCTTTATACTCTTCAACTGAAACCCCGCCATGCCTTTTAGAAAGCTTTGCGCCATCCGCCCCCATCATAAGCGGCATATGGGCGAATTTCGGCAAGTTCGCGCCGAATGCTTCATAAAAAAGGATCTGTTTTGGGGTATTAGAGATGTGGTCATCTCCCCTTATGATCTGGGTAATGCCAAGATCTGCATCATCTACAACGCAGCAGAAATTATAGGCGGGGGAGCCGTCAGACTTGATAATGACCTGGTCTTTGATCTCATCAGTATTAAACTTTATCTTGCCGTGTATAACATCGTCTATTTCGATGTCCCGGCCCTTTTCAACCTTAAATATTATGGCTTCGCCTTCTCTGTAGGCCTTTCCTTCCGCTAGAAGAGCTTCAGCTTTCTGGCGGTAAAGATCGAATCTCTTGCTCTGGTATATGGGTTCATCGTCCCAATCCAGGCCCAGCCACTTAAGGTCCAGGAGGATCTCTTCCAGGTATTTCTCTTCTGATCTAACCTGATCGGTGTCTTCGATCCTGAGGAGAAGCTTTCCGCCTGTACTCCGCGCATAAAGCCAGTTAACGATCGCAGTTCTTGCGCTTCCCAAGTGCAGGTATCCTGTAGGGCTTGGTGCGAATCGTACTATTGTCATGTATGCTCTCCGTATATCGCGTAAGTGATCGTAGGGGCACGGCATGCCGTGCCCCTACCCTTTCGCTATTTCCATCCCTCTCTCAACAGCTTTAATGTTAACCGGGATTATTGCTTCGCGTTTCCCGGCCATTTTTTTGATGACATCATCCATGATCTCTTCACCAAAGAGGCCCTTCTTAACGCCATAAATGCTCGCGGCTATCATATTAGCTACTCTTACATTTCCAAGTTTTATAGCCTCGTCCGTTAAAGGAACTTCGACAACATCAATATCACTTCTAGACGCTTTGCGTCTTACCATTGAAGTGTTAAGAATAAGAAGCCCGCCCTTTGCTATCTTTTCTTCGAATTTATCAAGTGACGGTCCGTTCATTACGACAGCAGCTGTTGGCTCTTTTACTATGGGGCTCGCAATTTCCTCAGAGCTTATCTTTACCATTGAGTGCGCCGTTCCGCCTCTTACCTCCGCTCCATATGACGGAAACCAGGTAACATGAAATCCCTTAAGCATGCCGGCATAGGCAAATACCTTGCCTAGGGTTATTACGCCTTGTCCGCCAAATCCGGCACATATTATTGATTCGTTTATTGAAGTCATAATAAAAACTCGCTATCCCTTAATGATCCCAAGGGGATACTCCTTAACCACATCTTTCTCTATGTGTTCCATTGATTCCAATGGATTCATGCCCCAATACGTCGGACATGGGGAGAGAACTTCCACTATTGAAAATCCTTTTCCGTCAAGCTGCGTTTGAAACGATTTTTTTATGGCATTTTTGGTTTTATTTATCTCTTTGGGACCGGAGACTGACGTCCTTTCAAGATATGTAACTCCCGGCAAGACTGCCATCATCTCCAGTATCTTTATGGGGAAGCCTTCTTTCTCGGGCCTTCTTGTGAACTGGGAAGTAGCTGTAGTCTGTCCAATAAGCGTGGTCGGCGCCATCTGTCCGCCTGTCATACCATAAACACCATTATTAACAAATATCACAGAAAGGTTCTCACCTCTATTCCCCGCATGTATTATCTCCGCCGTTCCTATGGCCGCCAGGTCGCCGTCCCCCTGATAAGTGAAAACCAGCTTCTCGGGAAGAACTCTCTTGACCCCGGTAGCA
>JABMSC010000185.1 GCA_013204685.1 Candidatus Omnitrophota bacterium
CGGAAGCCGCCGAAAGAGAAATAAAACTCTGGTTCGAACCGAATGAAATTATACGAGAAATATATCCTGCCAAAGAATCGGAAAAAACAGTTAAAAAACTGGAGTGGGCATAAACATGAAAAATAAAAAGAAAAAACGTGCAGGGAAGATCATGATACGGTCGATGACCGGGTTTGGCAAAAGCACGATCGATTGTCCATACGGAAAGCTAACAGCTGAGATAAAAACGCTGAATCACAAAACGCTTAGTGTTGTGTGCAATCCTTTCAACGGGATGTTCCACCTGGAACAAAGATCAAAAACGCTTCTTGATAGTAAGATCTTCCGCGGGAAAGCATTCATACGCATATCATCCGACAGGGAAGGCAGCCAGAAAAGTCTTCATGATATCAAGGTAAACGAAAAGGTTGCGCGTGAGTATGTTCGTAAGATAAAGAAAATGCAAAAGGACGTCGGCATTAAGGGCGAGATACATATCCGGGATATTATGGAACTTCCCGGAGTTGTGGAAAGCCAGTCGGGCGATGCGGAAAACAAACTGTGGCCTCATGTTAAAAAAGCTTTGGAAGATGCGGTCGACAAATTGATCATATACAGAAAGCGAGAAGGGGCACGACTGGCTAAAGATTTCAATGCAAGGCTTAATAAGATCGACAAAAACCTGAAAGAAATAAAAAAATATGGCAAACAGAGCGTAGGCGAATATCGAAAGGAACTGGTCCAGTCCATTCGGGATATTGCGAAAAACACAGAACTGGACAAAAGCAGACTCGAAGAAGAAGTTGCGGTATTTGCAAAAAACTGTGATATCGCGGAAGAGACAACGCGCCTGGCGGGCCATATTGTCGAATACAAGCATGCCATGCGATCCGTTAAGACCGATGTTGGCAAGAAACTTGATTTTATTGCGCAGGAAATGCAGAGGGAAGCCAATACCATAGGCGCCAAGGCAAGTGATTTCAGAATATCCAAGACCATCATTGAAGTAAAGAGCGAGATCGAAAAACTTAGAGAACAAGTGAAGAACATAGAATAAGGCTAAAGGCGGGCAGCCAGAGACGAAGCGATGGCGCAGAAAAGAAAACCATTAATAATTATTGTATCCGCACCGAGTGGAAGCGGTAAAACGACCATTATTGAGAAGTTGCTGGAAGGCATGAAAGGCGCCAAAAGGTCAGTTTCCTATACAACCAGGGAGCCCAGGCGGGGCGAGGAGAACAACAAAGATTATATTTTTGTTACAAAAGATGAATTCATGCAAAGAAAAGAAAAAAGCGACTTTTTAGAATGGGAAGAAAACTTCGGGCATTATTACGGGACGAGCAAGGAACAATTGAGGGGCGCTCTTAATGAGAACACTGACATTATACTGAGTATTGACGTTAAGGGGGCCAGGACCGTCAAGGCCGACTTCCCGGAAAGCATAAGTATTTTTATTATGCCTCCTTCGCCGGCGGAACTTAAAAATCGTTTGAAAAAAAGGAACACTGACCAGAAAGAAGAAAGGTCCCTGCGGCTGCAAGAATCCCAGCGAGAGATGGAAGCCGCAGATGAGTACGATTATCTGGTTGTTAATAAAGATGTGGACAAGGCTGTCGGGGAAATACGAGAGATCATAGAAACGGAAAGAAAAAACCGTGAAACCATAGCGGAAAAGGGGTGACACAATGGAGCATGATATAAGGAGGCACCTGGTTGAACAGGTGGGAAGCATTTACAAATTGTGTAATATGGCGGCACTCAGGGCCACGGAATTGAATAGCGGAATGAAAAAACTGGTAGACGCTGAACCTGATGAAAAGATAACATCGATCGCCATAAAAGAAATAGCTGAAGGAAAAGTAAGGCTTAAAGTGAAAAAGTGAGATCATGGAAAAGAATATACTTTTAGGGGTTACCGGGAGCATAGCAAGTTATAAGGCATGTGATCTTGTCGGCATGTTCCGCAAAAAGGGGTTCACCGTGCGATGCGTGATGACCCGTGACGCGAAATGGTTCGTAACGCCGCTGGCGCTTGAGACCCTTTCAGGGCAGACAGTTTACAGGGATATGTTCAAGCTGCCTGAAAAGAGGGACACGGTGCACATTTCACTTGTGGAGGAGGCGGATGTTATTCTGGTGGCACCCGCAACGGCTGACATTATCGGAAAAGTTGCTTCAGGCATATGTGATGAACTTTTGACTTGCACGATCTGCGCGGCGGATTGCCCGGTAATTTTTGCTCCGGCGATGAACGACAAAATGTATACAAACCCTATCGTTCAGGACAAGATCGAGTATCTTAAGGGGAAAGGATATCATTTTATTGACCCGGTCGAGGGACATCTGGCCTGTGGAAGGTCAGGTATAGGGCATATTGCACCACTGGAGAAAATAATTGATAAAACAGAGAAGGTTTTAAGTGCGCGGATTTAACGTATGGTTAAGGCGGATTTAAGGGTTAATACTTCCGCCCGGTGAGACGTTTGATCCGCGTTTATTTCTGAAAATACAATAATTTGTGCACGAAAAAAGACAATGAAGATATTGATAACCGCAGGTCCTACCATAGAGCCGCTGGACCCCGTTAGATATATTTCTAATCGTTCTACCGGAGCGATGGGGTATGAGATCGCCAAGAAGGCCAGGGAAAAAGGATTTGATGTATGCCTGGTGTCCGGGCCGGTTGCGCTTGCCCCTCCCGATGGAGTGAAGACGATCAAAGTGAATACAGCCAGAGAAATGAGGGATAGTGTCATGGAGCGGATAGATGATTATGATTGCATAATAATGGCCGCAGCAGTTTGTGATTTTCGGCCGGAAGAAACTGAAGAGCAAAAGATAAAAAAAAGCGACGAGTTAACCCTTAACCTGGTAAGTAATCCCGATATTCTGGCCGGGCTTTCAGAAAAAGAGAACCTGCTTAAGGTCGGCTTTGCTCTTGAAACCGAAAATGCTCTTGAAAACGGCTCGGATAAGCTTAAAAGAAAAAACCTGGATCTAATAGTCATAAATGTTATAAGCGCAGAAAATGATCCCTTTGGGCCGAACCATCCATCCGAAGGGGCTCAGAACCGCAGGAACTACACTTTGATAGATTCGGGGGACAAAGCCAGGGAAGTTAATGGCGCAACAAAGGACGAGCTGGCTGAATTTTTGATAGACGAGATAGGGAAGCTATAATGAAAAGAGGCAGGCTGAACGAGAAAGGCTTTACTTTAAGCGAAATATTGCTGGTTTTTGCTATTGCGCTTTTGATCGGGCTCAGCATGCTCCCGTTCATACAAAACACCCGGAAAAAGCTGGTGAGAACGCAGTGTGCCAACAATCTAAGCCAGATAGGACTGGGGCTGTATATTTATGCAAGGGAACATGACGGGAAATTCCCCCCGACACTTAAAACGCTTTATGATGAGCAGTATTTAGCTGATATGACTTTGCTGGATTGCCCGGCAAGTAAGAATATAGGCACATTTGATTCCCCGGACTATCTTTATGCGGCGGGATTGTCCGTTAAAGATCCTTCACTGTATCCTTTAGTGGAGGATAAGGAGGGGAATCACTCAGGTCGCGGCGGTAATGTTATGTATATTAACGGGACAGTGACCTGGCAGTAGGGGCAGGCACAAGGGGTGCCCCTACATAAAAATATAGCATCAAAGATGTATCAATTGACTTTTATGAACTATTGTGATAATTTAACTCGTTTATTGTATGGGGCTTAACGAGGCGCGGTGGCCGAGAAGCTAGGCAGCGGTCTGCAAAATCGCGTACACCGGTGCGAATCCGGTCCGCGCCTCCACTAGTAAAATTTTGGCCTCCGGCCGGCCTTAATAAGACAGCGGCCGCCTTCGGCCCCTTCGGGCAAGCACTTTGAAAAATGCCAAAGTAGTGATAAAATGGCTTATACTAGACAAAGTAGGCTTGAAATAAAATAGCAAGAAATGTGCCGGGATGATGGAATTGGCAGACATGAGAGACTTAAAATCTCTTGCCCGAAAAGGCGTGCCGGTTCAAATCCGGCTCCCGGTACCAAAATTGGAATGTAAGTTAAGTGGGCGATTAGCTCAGTTGGTTAGAGCGCCACGTTGACATCGTGGAGGTCGTAGGTTCGAGTCCTATCCTGCCCACAGAAAACCGCCGGTGATACAC
>JABMSC010000186.1 GCA_013204685.1 Candidatus Omnitrophota bacterium
CGTTAGGCCGTATAATCCCACGGCTGCCGGCGGATCTGGCGGCGGCGGTGGTAGTAATTCAGCATATACCGTTCGCGTTTATCCCTTCATTCGCAGAGAGGCTTAATTGGGAATCGGCTCTGGATGTGAAAGTGGCCCGGGACCAGGAGCATATCCATGCGGGACAGGTACTGGTCGCACCGGCGGAATATTACTGTGAGATAGCGGCAAACACAAACAATAAAAGCGTGATCAAACTGGTTACGCCCCGGCCGAAAGAAAACTTCCATTTTCCCCTGGCAGACAGACTTATGGCTTCCCTGGCCCCCATTCATCGCGGGAACGCGGTCGGGGTGGTCCTGACAGGCATGGGGAATGACGGGACAGAGGGCCTGAGGGCCATCAAGAAATACGGCGGTTACACCATAGCCGAAGACGAATCTACCTCCATGGTATTCGGAATGCCCAAAAGCGCCATCGATGCGGGGGTGGTTGATAAGGTTCTGCCGCTTGACGAAATAGCAGATGAGATCGTACGAGTGGTAAACGGATAGAGATTTACGCCGCGTACTGTGAGTTGTGTGCACTGACCGGAGATCAGTAATGAAAATATCAGAATACAAACAACTGTTTTTAAGCGAGGCGCAGGAGATCCTGAATTCGCTGAATAAGATCCTGGTTGAGCTGGAGAAAAAACCGGAGGATCCCGGTTTGATAAATGAACTGTTCCGCCAGAGTCACACGTTAAAGAGTATGGCTCAAAGTATGGGGTATGATGAGATCACCGGGCTTACACATTCCATGGAGTCTACCCTCAGCCTTATTAAAAGCGGGAAGCTGAAGGCCGAGAAGGAGACAGTGGACCTGTTGTTTAAATCCCTGGATACCCTGCTTAATTTAGTCGAGGCAGTGAGAAAGGGAGAGACAAAAAAAGTAAAGGTGGCTCCCCTCATAGAGAGATTTGAAGAGATCGCTTCTGCCGTTCCCGGCGAGGAGAGAATGCCGGCCGAGGAGAAGAGGTCAAACTTGAGGCTCGAGGATATTGACCGCCGCCACATAGTGGACGAGAGGAATAAAGGCGTGATCACCTACCGCCTTACCGTCTCCTTGAAGACGGGCGTTAAAGATAAGAAGTTGATGGCTCAAGACCTGGTGAAAAAGTTACAAGACCTTGGCGAAGTGATAAGAGCGCCCTTTCTATACAGGCAGATTGAAGGAGGGAGGTTCGGACGCCATTTCGGGCTTTTCTTTGTGACCAAACATTCTTCTGATGAGATAAAAAAGGAAATAGAGGCTGACGCGGATGTGCAAGGGGTGGCCTTAAGGCCGCTGGAAATAGATGAGATCATCCTGCCTTCCAAAAAGAAGGAGGCCGAAGATGTCCCGGTACCTATTTCTGCCGGCGAAGCCCAGAGTGTCAGGGTTCCCTTGACTCAACTTGACGGGCTTATGGATGCGATAGGGGAATTGGTCATAAACAAGTCAAGGCTTTCCAGTATAACCCGGACGGTAGAGAATAAGCCCCTGGGTGAGGCTGTGGCCCAGATGTCCAGATTGACTTCCCATCTTCAGTATCAGATGATGCAGGTCAGGCTCATTCCTTTAGAATATATATTTACCCCTTATTCCAGGATGGTGAGGGACATAGCGGCGTCGGAGAGCAAAAAAGTCGATCTCGTGATAGAAGGCAGCAATATTGGCCTGGATCGGGCCATGCAGGATGAGATAAATGGGCCCCTGCTTCACCTTTTGAAAAATGCGGTGACCCACGGAATAGAGAAGCCCGAAGAGAGGGAGAGGAAGAAAAAACCAAAAAGGGGAAAGATAAAGCTGGTAGCCAAAAGAGAGAGAAACCATGTAGCCATAGAGCTTTCTGATGACGGCAGGGGTATTGATATCGAGGAAACAAGGGAAGTATCTGTAAAAAGGGGCATTATTGCAAAGGAAGAGCTCGCGGCCCTCACACCCAAAGAGGAGATAATGCTTATTACTTCTCCCGGATACAGCGGAGCGAAAAAGGTCACGGAGGCAGCGGGCAGGGGCGTAGGATTAAGCGCGGTAAGGAGTAAGGTGGAATCATTCGGCGGGAGCCTGAACATAGAAACCACTCCCGGTGAAGGCACCGCATTTTTGATCAAGCTGCCCCTGACCATGGCGGTAACACAGGCCATGCTGGTAGGGTTGGCGGATGAGACCTACTGCATCCCGTTATCCTACATTGTCGAGGCAATAAAAGTCGCTTCCGGCGATATCAAGACAATGGAACACCATGAGGTGATCTCATATAGAGATACTGTTCTGCCGCTGGTCAGGTTGAAGGAAACACTCGGATTTGCCCAGCCTTCGGTTGGAGAAACCGGTAACCCGGGCACAGCAACCGGGATCCCCGTAGTAGTGGTGGAGTCAGGCACGAGAAGAATAGGCCTGGTGGTAGACAGTCTTTTAGACCAGCAGGAGGTAGTGATAAAGTCCCTGACCGGTATTTTGAAGCAGGTCCGGTATGTTTCCGGAGCTACCATTCTCGGTACAGGAAAAGCGTCTCTCATCGTTGATGTGCCGTCGCTGGTCTAGCCCGGAAAAGGAGCAGTAAAAGCTATGCAGGAAAGAGAGTTCAACCATATCCAGCTGGATGCATTAAGAGAGATCAATTCAATAGCCTGCGGCAATGCCGCCACAAGCCTCTCGGAGATGCTCAAGAGGAAGGTCGATGTCTCTGTGCCCCGGATAAGGATAGAGGCCGTGGAAAAAGTCCCGGAGGCTTTAGGGGGAGCGCAAAAGATCGTGGATGCGGTCTATTTTTCGGTAAGCGGCCGGTTAGCGGGGAGCATACTTCTCATCTTTCCCCATACCGCGTCTTTAAATATGGCGGCCCTTCTTACGGGAGAGGAGCCCGGCCGGGAGGAAAACCTGGACGAGTTCAGGATATCGGCCGTAAAGGAGATGGGAAATATCACGGTGGGTTGGTATACGCGCGCCCTGGCCGATATGCTGAAGGTAAGGGTCACGTATTCTATCCCCGGGTTTGCCTGCGACATGCTGGGCGCCGTTTTAGACGGGATCCTGGCCCGGTTGGCTTTAAAGTCGGAATACGCTGTGATATCGGAGAATGAATTCAAAGCGGAGGCTCTTGCGCATAAAATGGATCTCGTATTCATCCCAGAGCCCGAGGCCCTTAAGTTCATGCTAAAGGCGCTGGGAGCAGGCAAGAAACGATAGAGGGAGGCAGAAATGAACCCAAAAGACATGTCCGGAGACAAAGAATTAATGGATCTCTTCTACGAGGAGACCCAGGAACTGATAGATGCGATGATAAAAAATCTATCTGATTTAAAAGATAACCCCCAACCCCCGGACTTAGGGGGCCAGGTTAAAGAGATGTTCAGGTGCACTCACATTATCAAGTCTTCCTCGGATACAGTCGGTTTTGACAGTTTACAAAAAGTCGCCCAATGTTTAGAGAATGTTTTTAAGGCTGGACTGGATGAAAATTTCAAGATCACCCCCGAGCGTATCTCCTTGTTTCTTGAGGGAATTGAGGCATGCCAGAAGCTTTTAAAAAAACAAGAGGGTTGTAATTATGAAGAGTTGATAGAACGCCTAAATAAAGAAGTGCCAAACAGGGGAGGCTTTGATGGGTAAGCCGATACGCGCTTTGCTTGTTGAGGATTCAAAGGTTGCTGCGTTAGCGGTTGTGCGGGAGCTCGAACGCGGAGGATTTGACGTGACATCTAAACGCGTTGAGACAAAAGAAGAGTTTATTAACGCGCTTTCTAATGAAGAGTGGGATGTTGTTATCTCAGATTATGTATTACCTGGCCTTAACGGAGCTGAGGCATTGGATCTGCTCCATCAAAAGGGCAAGGATTTACCGTTTATCATGGTATCCGGCACTATAATTGAAGATGTCGCAGTCGAAATAATGAAACGAGGGGTACATGATTATGTGATGAAGGATAATCTGGCGGGGCTTTGTCCGGTTGTCATGCGTGAAGTAAAAGATGCAAGAGTGCGACATGAAAAGAAATCCAGTGAGGAACAATTAAAGTGGCAGCTCGAGTTAATGAAAACGATCACAGATAATGCTGCATCGTGTCTTTTCATGATGGATGTAAAAGGACACCCTACATTTATGAATCCCGCTGCTGAGAAGGTGACGGGCTATACCCTTGATAAAATTAAGGACAAGCCGCTCCACGACTCGGTACATTACAAGTATCCTGACGGAAGACCTTACCCCATGTCTGAGTGTCCGATCGACAATGCCCAGGCGGAATTGACTGAAATGAAAAACTACGAGGATGTTTTTACCAAGGAGGATGGAACGCTTTATTCGGTTGTGTGCTACCTCGCGCCTCTAACACTTGGCGGGAAAGTTTTCGGTTCTGTTTTGGAGTTCCGTGACATCACCGAGAGCAAGAAAGAGGAAGCAAATCTACGCCGTCTAGCTACTGTCGTACTAGATTCAAACGATGCAATCACGATTCAGGATCTTGATGGAAATATAACCGCCTGGAATCGCGGGGCAGAAAAGATGTATGGCTGGAGCGAGGAAGAAGCGTTAAAGA
>JABMSC010000018.1 GCA_013204685.1 Candidatus Omnitrophota bacterium
GCCCGGGAGGCCTCGGCACTTCTCCCTAACGGGACTTCCTTCGGTCGCTCGGACATTTCGTCCTCGGTCGCCGCGTCGGACCTACGGTCCTCCTCGCAATGACGAAGAGGATGCCGTTCCTCTACGCCTCAATTTTCGAGAATTTATTTTATCACCAAGGGAGCCGGATTGTAAAGGAATTTTAGGGCCTGACTAGCAGGATCCTTCTTCGATACTGCTTTTAAGTATATTTATTCTTATTATTAGAAAGGTGATCAAGCTGCTTACGCTGTCAAAAAGCACATCTTTCCAGTCAAACACCCTGTTTGGCAGGTATAATTGTATAGTTTCGTCAAAAAATGCCACAAGGACGCAAATGAGAACTCCAAACACATAAAGCATTATATCGTAACGGCTTATGTCTACTTTGAGAGCGTTGTAAAGAAAAACACTGAGAAGGCCAAACTGCAGTAGATGGACTTTATCTACTGCAAACCTGGAAATTGAAACAAGATAGAGATATATGACAAGAAAGAACACAAAAGAAAAATAACTTTCCAGGCACTTCTCTTTTTTGATAAAAATCATATGAGCCAAAACGGATAACCCTATTAAAGCACATATGATAAATACAAGCGTAACGGCCTTGCCTCCCAGAAATGCATTAAAATTATCCCACCAAACGGAAGCAACCGAGAGAGTTGTATATATGAAAATAACATACACAAGTGTCGTTATCCACCAAAATAATCGTAAATGTGATTTTGTCATGTTTTTTTTCGAGCGAGGGTTTACCCCCCCCCCTATACTTCCTTTTTTATTCCCCCTAATACCTGTCTTACTAGTCTACCGAATATTTTCGTAAAATGCAAAATATGGCGGGGGTGATTAATAAGTGAAAGAATTAAAAACTTGAATGAATCCATCATTCTGTCAAACATCGCCAATTCAGCAAGATAATCCGTATCGCCATTACTTGCCCTCACCTTTTTGAATATCCATCTATCGAATCCCCTTTCCACATCTTTCAGGTTATCTAGAACCACCAGAGGTACAGGGGTATCGAACATATTTCTGGTAAAACGCAGGGTATAATATAAGGGTCTTCTTATCTTATATTCATTCGCCAATCGGAGGGCTTCTCCCCAGTGGATGTTATCTTTATGTCTCTCAATAAATTCATTCATATCAACATACCACCTGAGACCAAAAAAACTGTGATGCATCGAAAGATGGATCGAGTGATACAGCAATGTATGTTTGTAGTCCATGGTATGTATCTTTATATCCTCAAATTCCACATCCCTCTTATCCCGCCATATCCGGTCATGATCGATTTTTAGCAGAGAATTGTGCAGGTGTCGTCCTATAAAATCTGAATGCACATCAATATAGGTACCGCGGTCATTTACGAATACTTTCTGAGACCTATAGTTGTCAAACTCCAACGATCCATCCAGAGGCCGGTACCCCGCTTTCTTAAGAACAGAAACAGCTGCTTCCGGTTCACGCACAATTATATCTACATCAGCAAATGTCCTGAGGGCAAAATCCCTGTAAGTATCCATCATGAACGGAACACCCTTAACAAAGAGGGTTTCTGCCCCTTCTTTATTAAAACCATCACTTAATATTTTGACATCCTCTTTTATTTTCATGTTCCGGGCAAGTGTGTGTCCCGCGCCTTCCCTCAAGAATTGCATCACTTCATCTGGAACTTCTCTGAATAATTGAAGGTTCCTGTAAACCAGCGGAATAACCTGATTAATCCCGGCAAGTTCTTTAAATCGTCTCCAATCAATTCTACCTGAAGATATTATGGCGTCTGACCGCGCCACGAGAGAACCCTTGAAATTCATGCGTGCACATAAAACAAGAAGTTCCTCGGCATCGGTTAAGTTGGTTGATGAAGGTTTTAGAGCTGTGTATAGATCAGTTTTTGACATTACGGGTTACCGAATCATTGAGCCAGCACAGCCATCTCTAGGCCCTTAGTCTTCGTGCTGGTCTGTTAATTTTTGATATGGAAAGACTATTCTTTTATTGAAATAGAATTTTCCCTTGAAAGCAACAAGTTTCCGCAACTCCCCGTCCGTTATGTAAAGAGTTTTTTGGTCGCCGTATTCGTCATTAGATATTTTAACAATCTTATTCAGGAACCTCCCGGCAAAAAAGGCGTTACGATCCCTGCGCCTTATATATGAACTCACAAGAACTGTTTTCGGATCTTTAAGGTCCAGCGCGGCTTTAGCGCTTTCTTTGCCGTTAATAAACGCGCGGACGTTGCACTTCTCTCTCTCTTTTGAAACCGAGAAAGAAATATCCTTGTAGAAAAGTTTCCTGAAAGCCCTGAACAAAGGGGATCCTGCTATCTTTAAAAGTGCGGAGTCAACAAATCGTGCTTTAAAGAGTAATGGCGTGAGATCATAACTTGAGAGAAACGCTATTACTTTGGCCAGTACCCTGCGATGAGGGGTCTCTAAACTAAACACCTTTCCCTCTCTTTTCACGCTAATGACCTTTTCCTTGATTGCGGAAAGCGGAATATTCTCCAGGAGCTTCCTCGATATGTTGTCACCTTTTATGATGGCGGCATTATTTTTTTTATCAACGCTTATGACCCTGTGAATAATAGAAAGAGTTCCGCCCGGCCCATCATAGATCACAATATCGCCCGGTGAGATCCGGAATGGGACATCCTCTACAGTAACGCATGTATCCAAAATCCTGAGGAAGGGATACATGCTGGTTCCCTTTACCATTCGTTCCATAATCGTACCCTGGTAAAACTTTATTAAAAGTTACAGCCCTAAAGCGCCTGTACCTTTTGCGCACTTACCTGTAGCAGCTGTGCCTGCCTTGCAGTCAGTCCCTCCGCCAGCGCTGTTACCGATACCACAGGGTGTAGCGCTGTTGCCCGTAGAACAGTCGCTTCCGGGACTCGTCCCGACAAGACAGTTCGGGGTAGCACCGATGCCGGATGTGCAGTTGGCGGCTACAACCGCATCATCGCTTACCGCGTGCGTCAAGTCGTATGCAATTGGCGGTGTATATTTTTCCTTTTTCTTTTTCATGTGTTCCCCCTTAAGCTTTAAAACCTATAAACCCTGACTCTTTTAATTTTTCCAGATATTCTAAACTATCTTTTTTTGCCACTTCTGACTCAACCTCAAAGGTATCGGCAATCTTCCCTGCAATATCATCGGCGGTATTCTTGCCGTCACAAAGGTCCCAGACCAAAATGCCGGTTTTATTAATGCAAAGCAAATTCCCGTCCGCCGGGCTAAATAGTAGCGCTTCTTCTTTCTCCGTACGTGCAACTATGTCCGGATTTTTCATTGGATGGGTTTTTTTCATAATAGCTCCTTATTTTGGTCGGGACTCATAATTTAGCGTAGAGCGTAGGGGCGAATAAATATTCGCCCTTAACAAATGATAATCATATGCCCGAAAATTTAACAGGGCGAAAAGTTTTTCGCCCCTACATTTTTTACCCTCCCCTCTTCAAGTACAAATATCTCATCAGCAAATTCCTCAGCGGCACTTCTGTGTGTTACATAAACAACCGTAATGCCAGGAAACGTCTTCTTTATCCTTTTAAATATTCTTTCTTCCGTTTCGGGATCAATAAAGGATGTTGCTTCGTCAAGAATAAGCACTTGCGGTCCCCTAGCTAAAGCCCTGGCTATAGCTATTCTCTGCCTTTGTCCGCCTGAGAAAGAAGCACCGGCCTCACCTACACGGCTATTATATCCCAAGTCGAGTCCTCTAGCAATATCGTCAAGAGAAGTACAATAAAGTGCTTTCTCAAGAGCTAGTTTTTTCTCGTCTTCACCCAGAAGAATATTATTCATAATGGTATCGTTCAAGAGATACGGCGTCTGGTGTACTGAAGCAACATTACGTGAAAAAACCCCTCTATCTATATCTGTAATAATGGTACCTCCAATAGAAATGTTACCGTCGCCGGGTGAGAAAAGTCCCAAAAGAAGACTTAACAGAGTCGTCTTCCCCGCTCCGGAAGGGCCTCTAACAAGTGTCCACTCGCCTGCGGGCACATCCAAGGAAAGATCCTCAAAAAGTGTTTTGCCGGGTGAATATCCAAATGAGATCTTGTTGAAATTTATATTCTCTTTAAAAACAGGACCTTTAATGCACGGCTCTTGGTATGATTTCTCAGACCTTTCTGTGATCTCTTTGATGAATTTCGCATTTCTCTTTAGTGAAGGCCGTTCTGAATTCACCATTTGCAGCACGCTGCCTGCATTATACGCTTCGGAAATTATCAGCACGACATACATCGAAACAGCACTAAACGTACCCAAACTCAAGCTGCCATTAATTATCATATACCCGCCCAAAAGGGCAAATGCTGCTGTGGCCAGCTTGGTAAATAGATCGCTTATAAATCGTGACTTGTGGTGAAAAAGAATTGACTGAAGTGATTTATCTACCCTGGTGCTAAACAAGGAGCTTATTTTTCCAGAAGCCCACTCTTCTTTTGAGTAGCTCTTGATAAGCTTCATGTTGATCAGAATATCATAAAGCAAGGAGTTGTGTTTGCGCGCGTAATAAATTTCGCGGAACCTGTATTTTCTTCTTTTGCGAGCGGCCCATAAAGTATGAAGAATCACAAATGGAAAACCTGCAATCACCAGCAAGGTAAGTTTCCATGAGAGCATTGATGCCAGAATAAATAGAACAGGAACCTTTACAAGCGAAGCAAGTGAAGGGATCTCGGAGAAAATAAGATCCTCTATCACGCCGTAGTCGTAATCAAGAACATATGTATTGTCAGCGGAACTTAAACTTCTTATCTTTTGATAATCAAGGCCGAAAAGACGCCTCAACAGATCCGAATTAATATCACGTGAAAAAGAGCTCTTAACTTTATGAACAGATATGGTGGAAAAATGATTTAATGCACGGTTCGCAAGAAAAATCACCGTCCCAAGACATGTGAGGCCTAAAAAAATACCAAGATCCTTTCCCAAAAGTCCCTTATCCAGCGTGGTTTTAGCAATGTATATAAGCGACAGTCCAAGCGGAAAGCTAATCATTTTAAGCACCATAGCCAGGTTCAACTGCCCGCGATACTTCTTCAGTATATCTTTCGAATACCTGAGAATCGTCTTAAGGTCCCCAAGAAACGACTGAACACTGTCTTTTATTTTTATACCAGGCATGAAAAAACTTCCGGTTGTGCCGTAAAGTCCAGTAGCTTGAAATTTACATTGTCAAGCATTGAACTTATAAAATTAAAAACATATCTCCGGTAATCTGTTTTTCTGTCATCCGGAATATGAACACTATAAATACTGGTCGCTTCAGGCAAAGCCTTACGCAAAGCTTCTGTCGCAGAAAATTTAACGGCCTTATTACGGTCGGCCTTATTAAGAAAGAAAATACCGGCGACCTCTTGCATACTTGCAGGTGGAAAACCTGAGGGAAAGGACCCGGTAAAGAATCTGTCACCCTTTCGTTTCACTATACAGCTTTCATCTTCAAGAACCTGCAGCCCCTTATCACGCGCTAACTCCGCTATGGTGCTTTTCCCCCCGCCTGAGGGCGCTATGAATAAATAAGCATTTCCATTTATTACGATGGAAGCCGAATGTAAAAACATAATATCAAGCGCATCCTGAAACATAAGAAAAGAATCATCTACAGCACGCGGGGCAAGATAATCCATCGGGACCCCTTCTGTAAAAAAACAAAAGGTCCTTCTCCTGGCTATATCAAATATTTTGCAGTATTTTCCCCAGCGGTGCATTTTGATTATGCTGCCCCGGGGGGTTATTTTTTTCAGTTTCTCAACAATAGCACCGTCGGCATCTTTGAAAAATTTTATGTCTATCTCTTCTTCTCTACCTTCCTTCGGCGCGAGAAAATCCCCGGTAAAAGATTCATCACTGAAATTAAGAAAATCCAGTTTTATTGTAGTCTCAAGTGTCTTCAAAAAATAACTCATTTTACACCCTTAAAAGTTCCGGGATGATCCGCGTCTGGGGGAAAAGGCCCTCTTCATAGGCCATCTGGCAAAACCACAAGGGGGCCGTAAGGCTCCCCGAATCATGATAAGCCTGCGCCCGGCAGGCCCCCAGACATCTCTTTTTAAAAACACATATCCCGCAAATACCTTCGAGCTTCCCGGGAATGTCTTCCCTTATGTTTTTAATAATTTTATTGCTAAGCCATATATCTTCCAGTTTGGAAGAACCATCCCGGACATTACCAAAAACCAGATCATCATCCACATAACCGATTCCGCAAATTGACACACTCCCGTCGGAGAGGATACCTAATATGTTTTTTATGGCACACACGCCTACCTGCCCCCGGTTTATCTCGTCAAGGCTTCTAAACGCTATGGGGATATCAATATCAATCGAGCCTTTGAAGGAGTCCCGTATAAATCCCAACTTTTCATTGAAATCCAAAATCTCTTTAATTGTGGGCACTTTACCGGCCTTATGCATATTTTCTCCCCGGCCTATGGGACAAATTGGATTTATTTTTACAAGCCGCACATCTAAGTCCTGCATAAGAGTAAGAAATTCTTCAAACCCCTCCAAGTTCTCTTTATAGAGTGACATAATGACCAGTGTGCTTATCCCTTCATCCCTGAGGTGCTTTATCCCTTTTAAAGCCTCCTTAAATGCGCCTTTTTTTCCCCTGAATTTATCATTCACTTCCTCTAAAAAACTGTCCAGGCTCACTGATACATTGTCTACATTGAACTTCTTAAACATTTTAGCCATATCTTTAGAGATCAATGTACCATTTGATTCTATTCTGACTGATATTTTAGATTCAGAGCAAAACTTGAAGAGATCATAAAGATCCTTTCTGAGTAGTGGCTCCCCTCCTGTAAGTTTGATGGAACTTAACCCCAGCTCTTTAGCCTCCTCAACCACTTTAATGATTTCATCTACAGACAATTCGTTTTCTTGATGATCGAGTTCATTTTTAACCGGTGGTGAGAGCCAGCAATGGCTGCACGATAAATTGCAAAAACTTGTAGGATTGATATACAAACAACTCAATGTTGCTTCGGTTGATCTTTTTTTATTTTTCCCCGGGTCGCATGTAAGCATATTTTATCCGTCCTGTTTAATTCAAAACCGTTTCTTTATCTAACCTGTATCCGTATGCACTGGAGAATACAAAACAATCGGCACATTCAATGCCTCTCAGATCATTGTCTGAAGCATAATAAGCTGCTGCACGGCACCCACCGTTGCAATATGAAAGATAATCACACCCCTCGCACTTTTCGCCATAATTAGTAAGAGATTCCGTTGCTGCTTTCCGGATCTCATTTAGCACATCGGAATTATCCCATATTTCCTGCAAGCTGCTCTTTCTTGCGTCCCCACACTCAAGAGTCCAAAAGGCCGAACATGGAACCACTTTACCATCGGAACGAATAGAGAGCATGCTTTGAGCCGCCCCGCACGTCGAGAAGGTGCCTCTGGAACCGTTTCCGGGACCTTTTATATAAAATTCACGCAGCATATCCATCTTCTGGGTAAGTGTCCCGTCAAAATTAAAATCAGGATATTTCTTCTTAAGACGAAACATCTCCTCCATAATACACTTGTGTGTCTCTGCTTCAAGATGTATATCAGAGGCATATACCGCGGCTCTCCCACACTCAACAGCATCTCCAAAGTGCATACCATTTAAACCTAGCTCCCTGGCCATCTTCACCATATTCTCGATATCCCTATAATTATTATTGTTGATAATCGCTTTGAGTATTACGGGAAGTGTATTTTTTCTTAAAAGTTTAACAGCACTTGTTGCCTTTTCAAAAGATCCCGTTCCTCTTTGCCAATCATGAATTTTTGGACAGGATCCGTCAATACTAACCTGAATGACTTTCAAAAATCTCATTTTTTTCAGGTACTTAACAGCCGTGCTATCTATAAGTGTACCATTTGTAAGAATAGAGACACTCATGGGAAAACTGTTTAATAGCTCCAAAAAGTCGAATATTCGCTCATAACAAAAAGGTTCCCCCCCAAAGAGACTCAAATTAAAAATCTTACCGTTTTTTAATTGTTTAAGAATATCAAGTATATCATTGAAAGAGAGCTCTTCATCAAGATTCCAGGTATCTGAGGTATTGCAATGCTTGCACCTGAGATTGCACTTGCCAGTAAGTGCTAAATCAACTGTCTTTGGGAAAGGAACATCACACATTTAATTCACATCACCTAATTTTTTAGATTTATTAATTTTACGATTTCAGAGATTTTATATATATTTATGAGGTAATATATCTGATTATAACAAAAGAAGCGGGTTTTTGGAAGAACCCTTCTTACAGTACGTCCTTTGCGGCCTCGATCACGCGCACTTGCTCTTCCTCCGTAAGCGACGGATAAATTGGGACGGAAATAGCGGATGAATATGCCTCATCTGAGTTCCTGAATCCTGTCCGCATTTCAAAATAACGGTGGAGTGGTTTATATACGGGCTTGGCGCAAATAACTCCTTTTTCTTCCAGCTGATTTAGCGCTTCTGACAGGTCCCGCTTGACGCGGATCACATATCTGTAATATACATGATCGAATTCACCTTTTGGAAGGATAACGTCCAATCCCTTGAAAGCCTTATCGTAACGTGATGCTATTTTCCTTCTTCTCTCGATCATGCCGGGGAGCTTCTGGAACTGCACAAGGCCCAGCGCGGCCTGCAAGTCGCTCATCTTGTAGTTATACCGGACTTTGTATTCCTCTTTTTCATCATAGTCTCTTAAGTCTTTCGCGAAGTCTATTATATCATTATCGTTGGAAAGAAGCATCCCGCCTTCCCCCGCGGCCATCATCTTATTGGCATAGAAGGAAATTATGCTGAAAACGCCAATACTTCCGACTTTTATGTTTCCGTAACTTGCCCCTACTGAATGCGCGCAGTCTTCCACCACAGGGATATCGGAAGCTACCAGTTTTTCAAGATCGGCGGGTGAGCCGAACATGTGAGGAACTATAACAGCCCGCGTGTCTTCCGTTCCGGTCTCTTCAAGATTTTCTACCCCAATATTGAAACTTTCCAGCTCTATGTCAGACAATTCTGCTCTTGCGCCCGTAAGATATGCTGCATTGAGTGGAGCGCTGCATACATAAGAAGGCACGACAACATCGTCACCGGGCCCCACTCCCATAGCCAGAAGCCCCAGGTGCAGGGCCGAGGTACCTGAATTTAACGCAACAGCACCTTTCACGCCGATGAATTCAGCTAACTTTTCTTCAAACTCGCACACCTTCCCGCCCTGGGCGATATGACCTGATTTTATTACTTCAGCTGCGGCCTGCACTTCTTCAGGCCCAAGTGTGGGCCTTGAGTGTGGGATCATAGTCATATAACAAGTCCTTTTTTTTATTCATCCAAGAGATATCTAAGCGCCGAGAAACCTTCCGCATATTTTACTTTTGCCTGGAAACCCCGGAAGTTCGCAACGGCCCTTACGCTTTCCACCATGTCCAGGCCCGTCGGATAGTTCCTTTCTACCTGAGAGGTGTGGCACTTAAGAAGTTCCACTTTCTTGTCGAGTACATTCTCAATATCCACAAAAGTGCCCGGATTAAATCCTATTGAAGTATAGTCCTCATAAAAAAGCACCTTCTTGCAGTATCTGGCGGCGACAACAGTGCTTTCCGCCAGCGCCCGGTGGTCCTGATGGCTGTCTTTGGGATAGTTCACGAAAATGATATCAGGGCCGGATCCTTTTATGGCATCCTCTATTTTACCTATAAGTTCTTTGCCCACTTTGAGCTCGGTATCCCTGAATCCCCCCCCAAAAGATCTTATCAGCACCAAGAAGCTTCATGGCTTCTTCCTGTTCGGAAATTCTCACTTTTTTCCCGCCTGAGAGTTCCCCGTAGGTAGCCACAAAAAACTCAATATTTGATCCATCTGCTTCTTTGAATTTCGCGAGGGTCCCCCCGCAGCCATACTCTATGTCATCCGGATGAGCACCTATAGCTAAAATTTTCATTTGCCTCTCCCTTCTCTTATTATATCCAAACTTTCTTTTCCCCGGCAAAACAATAGATCTATAACAGCCATATTCGGCTGAAACCCCTTATACGCCTGGGGATACTTGGGGTGTGTGTAATTTTGAAATTCAAGGCCGATCCCGTTTTTTTTAAACAGGTCCACATCCATATATTCCGCCCCGCCTGCACCGGCCAGATATGTATCGGCCTTCAAACCCTTGCAGATATCTACCAGCCGCTCGGTAGAGGCAGTTTGAATATTCATAGATGAGCTTACGCAAAGTTCCGTGCTTATCCCAAGGGCCTCTTTGATCCTGTGTATAAATTCAATATTTATATCCGCCAATAGCTCCCATTCTTTTGAGAGGGTTTCTTTAAAACAAGGCAAGTGTTCTTCCAAAAACGGAGCGTGAGAATAATTAAGTTCGATGCTCTTCAGGTGCTTGGACCGCCAGGAGCCATGGTTATCGATCTTTATGTCCTTTATAAGCTGGCCGAATTCATATATAACCGGAACAGTTATCCATTGCCAGGATTCAGCGTTCCTTATTTTGTTGCGGTTCTGCCATTCGTTCTTCTTGTACTGAACATCATCAAGAAGAACGAATACATCTACCTGATCCATTTTATCAAAATACCCTGACCAGGGCAAATATTGTGGTTGGTGGACGGCGATTTTCATGATTCTTTAGCACGGCGCGCTAAAACAGCTCCTTATTCTCCTTAACCCACTTAATAAGTGAACTAACTCCTTCTTGGACTCCGATCTTTGGAGCCCAGGTGAAATCCTCTTTTGCCCTTCTTGTATCACAAACAAATGTCTTCTGATCCCCGGGGCGCCAGTCGGCAAAACTATACTCTATCCTTCTTCCTAGACTCTCCCCTAAGATGGCAATAAGCTGCATAAGAAAAAGTATGTTTTCAGGTCCGCCCCCTATATTATACGCTCTTCCTCTTGCTTTATCGATGTTTTGTATTGCTCCAAGATAACAATTTATAAGGTCATCTACATGCAGAACATCCCTCATCTGTTTACCATCGCCATAAATAGTTATGGGCTTATCCATAACAGCCGAAATCGTAAAGTGAGCAACCCAGCCCTGGTCCTCTATCCCGAACTGATGCGGACCATAAATGCATGATTGCCTGAATGAAACAGTTTTAAGATCATATATGCGGCCGTAATCGATTACATACTGGTCTCCCGCACCTTTGGAGCAACCATATGGAGAGTGAAAATCCAAACTGCGGTCTTCCGAGATACCGTGAGGAAGGCCCTTATATTCATACCTGCCGCCTTTTTCACACACTTCTATATCAGTCATCTCGCCATATACCTTATTCGTTGAGGAATAAAGAAGCATTGCTTCCGGCTGCAGCCGCCGGACGGCTTCGCATATATTGAAAGTCCCAAGGGCATTAACTTCAAAATCATTGCGGGGCTCTTCCACGGAAGTCGTCACTGCTACCTGAGCCGCAAGATGAAGCACAAGATCTAACCCCTCGTGTTCTGAAAAGAAGAGATTGACCTGTTCACTGTTTTTGACATCTCCCTGCACAAAATCAAATTCCTCATTCTCTTTAAGCCATGCGAGGTTTCTTTCAGTGCCATCGCGGGAAAGGTCATCAAAAATTATAACTTCGTGCCCTTCGTCTATAAATCGTTTTGCTGAGTTTATTCCTATGAATCCAGCCCCGCCGGTGATCAATATTTTCATGTGTTAGCTCCCTGATATTGTTACCATATCGCTACCAAATAATGCCCTTATTCGCTTTCCAAAAGCTCCTTGTACAACTCATCCAACAAGTTGATCATGCGATCCGCGGAATATTCTGCGAGCGCTTTTGCGCGGCCTCTTTGGCCCATCTGATGCATTACTGCCCTGTTGTCGAGCATAGCATCTATTGCTACTGAGATACCTTCCGGGGAAGCAGGCTCTATCAAGATCCCTGCCCCATCCGCTATAACAGAAGGTATCCCGCTTACATGCGTGCCTATTACCGGCACGCCGAAGAACATGGCCTCAACAAGCACGCGCCCCATTCCCTCGTTCAATGAAGATAGCACAAATATATCAAGAGATTTGATCAATGTTCCCACATTTTTCTGCCAGGGAACAATAAAAAACCTGTCTTCCACCCCGGCTGAAGCTATGAGCCGCCTGTGATCCCCTTCAAGCGGGCCGTCACCTGCAATAACGAAATACACATTGTCTCTCTTTTTTATCTGCTGAATGGCTGCTTCTATAAAATACTTATATCCCTTGATCTTGATAAGACGTCCCGCAGAGCCAATAAGGATCGCATTCTCAGGGATATCAAGTTCTTCCCTCCAGGATGTACCACTCGATGTTTCCAGCTCTAAAGAAGAAAATTCTATACCGCTGGGTATGGCGGTGTATTTTTCTCTTTTCCCTATTCCGTATAAAACCCATTCCCTGCATTCAGATTCTGTAAGACCTACGGTCTTATCCGATATATTCACAGTTATGCGTTCCGCTAACAGGATAAGCCCGGTTAACGCCCCGCCGAAATATCCGTAAAAAACATGTCCGTGCGGCGTGTATACTATTTTTTTCACACCGGCGCATTTCGCGGCCCAACGGCATACCAGACCCGCCTTATGTGAATGGGCGTGAACAATATCGTAGTTTCCTTCCAGTATGAATCCGAAGATCTTGAAAAATGCGATCAAATCTTTCACGGGATGTATGTTCCTCACAAGAGTATTCTGCCCGAAAACCCTCACCCCGGCTTTTTTAGCCCGTATGATAAGTTCCTCATCGGCTTCCCGGGTGCATCCGTATAAAAGGTCGACTGCATATCCTTTTTTCACAAGACCGATCGCGCTCAAGAGCGTATTAGTAGCAGACCCGCCTTTATCAAGTCTTGTTATTGCGTGTAAGATTTTGGTTTGTTTTTTCACTTTACATAAGCTCCTTGAGCTCACGCACCCGGCTATCCCAGTTAAAATCCTTAGCCACTCTTAAAAGTCCGTTCTCTCCAAGTTTACGCGCAAATGCTTCATTTTTCAACAAAAGAAGCATAGCAGCGCTTATCTGGCTGACATTGTCGGTTGGCACGAGAATTCCTGTCTTTCCATTCAAGATCGCTTCCGGAACACCTCCCGTATTTCCGCCGATCACGGGTTTGCCGCAGGCACTGGCCTCCAGAAAGACAATACCAAACCCTTCAATATCTCCGGTTTTTTCCAAATAGCGCGGGACCATAACAAAAACATCACACATATTGTAAAAGTGTACTAACTCGTCCGGCCGGACTTCACCCGTAAAAATAACGTTTTTTTCAAGTTTATGCTCTTTGGCAAGTTCTTCCAAGCCGGCGCGTGACTCCCCTTCTCCAACTATGACATAAACAGTATCCGGGCACTCAGCCAATGTTTTCGATAAAGCCTTTATAATATTATCGTGTCCTTTGCGCGCGGCAAGACGCGAAACCGTTAAGATCACTTTAGTCCCGGGCGGGATCCCGTATTTCTCCCTGAGGGAGCCCTCACCCTTTTTTTTATCAAAAACGTGTGTATCAACCGCGGGCGTGCTTACCCTGGTCCTGGACTTATGATCAGTATGCTGGGTCCGGATAAGTTTTCTGGTGAAATTGCTGTTGGCGATTATATACCGGCTCTCTTTAAGGATTTTTTTAAGCAGCTTCCGTGTGATAAAATTTTTTCCGAATTCCAGGATGTCCGCTGAATATACGTATGTAACGTAGCGCGTGCCTTTCATCTTTTTCATGATAAGTCCCGCCAATCCTGCAGAGAGAACTTGAGCACAGTGATTACACTTGATATTGTGGACATTGTTGAGCCGCCATGTGTGCCAAACAACGGCTATAGTGCGGATGGCGCGTGAGAAAATATCCCCTCCCAACGGGTAGGGTTTACATATAACATCCAGGTCCTTGTCTGTGTCCGGAGTTTTTTCTTTAGTCCCAGCTGTTAAAATAATGATCTCGCCGGCGGGAAGTCTTTTCCATAAGTTATGGACATGCGTGGAAATCCCTCCCGTGATCGGCGGGAATTCGCTGCTTATGCATAATGTCTTTTTCCTTCCGGCATCTTCAAATATTTCGAGCATATTTTGAGCAAATACTTCTGACTTGAACATTAAAACACGCTCTTTCCCCAGCTTAACATGTTTTTCCCTTAAACTTTCATTCTGAATGAGTTCAAGCATAGCTCTTGAAATATCTTCGGGGCTTAAGGGGTTAAAAAAGAGAGCCGCTTTCCCCAGGACTTCCGTCATGGGCTGAAGACGGGAAGCTGCAACAGGAATACCGTACGCCATAGCTTCTACCGGGGGAATGCCGAACCCTTCTTCGAGTGACGGAAAAATAAACACCGAGGCATTTTTCATGAAAACGGAGCTCGCGCTGTGATCAAGATTTTCAACAGGGATGACTCTCTTATCAAGACCATGCTTTTTTATGATCTCTTTGATCTATTGAACTTCTTCAGGGCTCCCCCCCACAAGCATAAGCTTGTAATCATTCTTCACTTCATCCGACAGAACATCATATGCAGCTATCAGGTTTAGAAGATTTTTATGTTTTTTGAAATTACCCAAATACAAAAAGTATGGTCTAAAAAGATCATATTCATCCACGATCTTAGACTCCCACTCTTTTGTTTTTCTGCCCTCCTTCGGTATATCAACCGGGGGATAGACAACTTTTAACTTCTTAGGAGATATTCTGAATATCCTGGCCACCTTTTTCCTTGCATCTTCCGATAATGTGACCACATTAACACTGCGCCGGCCGCATAAATATGAGTAAACATAAAAATATATTTTTTCAAGAAAAGCTTTTAGCCCTCTATGTTTGGGAATAGACAGGGGGAGAATATCGCATATGGTATTCACGTAAGGACATACCCGCAGGAAAGGAGTTTTAATATACGGAGAGTAAAAAATGTCCACCTTTTCTTTTTTAAGAGCCCTGGGAAGCTGAAACTGATCCCAAAGAATCGTGTTCTTCTCCGGAAGGATCACCTCTTTGTGCTTTCCTGCCAGGGAATGAAAATCGGTAAACTGGTTCCCGAACAGAACAAATTCATGTTTGCGCATTATCCTCGCATGCGCGATAAAGTTCTCGAGTATGAACCTTATCCCCGTATGCTTATCTATACAAAATTCACGGACATCTATCCCTATGCGCACTGGTTCCTCCGTACCGTTTTATACAACTGCTGCATGTCTTCAACATGCTTATCCAAAGTGAAGAATTTTTCCACCCTTATACGTGCATTTTCGCCCATCTTTCTTGCATGGTCCTTGTCCTTGATCAGATGTTTTATGGCATTCTCCATAGCCTTTACATCCATGAAAGGCACCAGGAGCCCGGATTCGCCGTCTACGACAGCTTCACTATTCCCTGTAATATTCGTCGCCACTATCGGAACCGAACAGGCCATCGCTTCGAGAAGAACCCGGCTAAAGCCCTCCCGCCTGGACGGCAAGACAAAAATATCAAGAGCCGATAAAATAGCGCGGATATCCGTCCGTTCACCCGCAAAGATAATATTGTCTTCGCATTTTTCTTCTCTGGCGGCTCTCCTCAAACTCTCGGTATACCCGGGGTTGACAGTCTTACCCGCGATAAGAAGCCTTATCCCCGGATATTCTCTGGAAAGGCGCTTTATCGCTTTAATAAGAAACAAGTGTCCCTTCCGCGGGACAAGGAGTCCTATGATCCCGATAAATATATTATTTCCTTTTATGCCGAATTCCTGCCTTACAGAGTTCCGGCCCGCCTCATCTCGATAAAACTTGCTTGTGTTAACCCCGTTATATACATTTATCACCTTGCGCTGAATACCAGGCAAATGTTTGAACCTTATGTCTGCGGCCACTTCTGAAACGCAAATTATCTTCTCAGCTGAAGACGCAAGAAACCAGTCATAAAGAAATAGATCTTTTTCGGCTTCCCTCACATGCCACAGGAGAGACGCTTTTGTGCCCCTGGCGGCTAATGACGCGTAGAACTGTGCCCTGTTGCCGTTTGCATGCACGATATCCGCCTCGCTCCGGTGAATAAGGACCTTGAGCTCCCTGGCCTTTTTCCATATGTGAAAGACATTAAGAGTCCTGGCTGTCGGCATTTCCCATACAGAAACAGGTATACCCAGCGCTCTTATACTTTCCGACATACCTCCCTCACCGGGACATAGAACTATGGGCTCATATTTTGACCTATCGAGCCCCGAAAGAAGTTCCAGGAGACTTATCTGTCCTCCTGAAAAAATTTCAGATCTATTGGCTACGAATAGTATTTTCATGTGTTTTTTTGTTTCCTGAGAAGTTTTGCGTAGCTTTTAAAGTATGTAACCGCAGAAAATACACTCAACAAAAACCCCTGCCAGCCACCCATAAACCCCTCCTTTAAAAAATATTTTTGAAAGAATATCAAAATGGGTTTTAAAACAAAATAAAAAACAGAATTAACGATTGTTACTCTTCTGCCCATTTCATACAAGTCGTCTGCCGTATAAGAAGAATAGAAATTTACATGATCCTTCATGTAATTGCTTACACTTTCCCCTGACCAGCTGCGATGAAGAAGAATGTTATCCAACTCACCAATCTTTCCGTCTACAATTACCGTCTCGTGCACTTTTTTGGAAGTGAACTTCCCCTTGCCTCTTCTAAAAAGTCTTAGATTCAGCGACTTGTAATCCTGTATCCATTTCCCGAAAATATAGTTGTTAAGTTTCAAACGATATCCGTCAAATGTCTCTTTCTCTATTACTGTTAAAATTTCTTCCTTGAGCTCTGGAGTAACAACCTCATCGGCATCTACTGAAAGAATCCATTTGTTTGAGGCTTCACTTAAAGCAAAATTTTTCTGGGAACCGAACCCATCAAGTTTTCTTTCGTATAATTTCAGATTTTTATGCTCACGGCAAATATCTCTCGTGCCATCCGTACTCATGTCATCGACAACTATTATTTCATCCGCCCATTTCACGCTTTCAAGACATTCTTTAATTTTTGCTTGTTCATTTCTCGTGATAATAATTACCGAAATTTCATTCATATATCACCATCAATTTTTCGTGCCTTTCAAGATAAGTACTTCACCAAGCAATAACTCCTTGGAGATAAGCTGGCACTCCATCTGGCTATTCCCGTATCTTAAAAGCGTTAATGCGCTTATCAATTTTGCAAGCATAAACAGTGTTCCCACCATGAATGGTCTCAGGTAAGCATTGCCCGATTTATCAGACAGAACGCTTCTATTGGTATGAATGCCGTCCACATTAAGGCCATTTTCTTTAAAAATATGCCTTAGCTCAATGAAACCCATTGGGTTTATGTGTTTTCTCAAGTATTCATAAAGATTTTTTGCCTCACACTTATCCACTTCCGCATGCAGCCAGTCGGGCGAACCCCGCAAGAGGTATCTGAGTCTCGCATGTATATTCAAAATGTTCGGGGTCGCGATAACAAGATCACCTCCAGGTTTTAAGACCCTTCTGAATTCACGAATCAAGTGATGCGGATTCTCAAGATGTTCGATCGTTTCCACGCAAATAACGTGATCGAAAAATGAATCCTGAAACGGGAGATCTTCGTTTAGGTCCGCCTTGCGGCATTCAATTGAAGGAACTTTAAATTTTCCCAGATCCAGATCCGTAGCATAAACGCTAAATCCTGCAGCTTGGAGTTTCTCTGATAAAAATCCCTGGCCAGCCCCGGCATCTAAAAGTGCGCCCTTTTTGCCAGGGGCCAGAAGTTCCATGATTTTCTCATGCACCCCAATGCCTGTTTCAGTTAGCACAGATTCATTACTTTTATCCACATTTTTTCCTTTAAATTTTTTTTATTAAACTATCATACAACTGTTCTATTTTTCTTATCATGATTTCCTGTGAAAACTCTTCACGGCAAACCCTGCGGCCATCCCATCCCATCGTCTTTAATTTTCGGTTGTCTAAGAGAAGAGCTTTTACGGCCTCGCTTAAAGCCTCGGGGTCTTCCGGAGGGATGATCGTGCCCGTAATCCCGTCATGCACAACTTCAGGATTTCCACCTACATTTGTAGCTACTACCGCGAGGCCCGCTGCCATAGCTTCAATAATTGCAAGGCTCAATCCCTCCACAAGTGATGGAAGCACGAAGATATCCGATGCTCCCAATATCTCCGGAATGTCATGGCGCACTCCCAAGAAAACAATGGACGACGACAGGTTCAGTCGCCGCGCATCTTCTTCCAGCTTGTTTTTTAAGGGGCCCTTTCCAACTAGCATGATCTTTACATTACTATGCTCTTTAACGATATCAGCTGCAGCCTCAACAAGATACTTCTGGCCTTTCTTTTCGGTTAAAGAAGCCACCGACGTAATAAGTATCTCATCATCATTTATCCCTAAAGATCGCCTGGCTACGGCCTTCTCCGGCATATGATCAAATCTTTGCAAGTCAATGCCATTATAAATAACCGCTAGCTTGCTAAAATTGATCTTTTCTTTTTTTATGGCAAAATTTCTGACGGCTTCCGAGCAGCAGATTATTTTATCAGTAAAGTAACTTAATATTTTCTCGATAACACAGTTTAGAAAACTATAGTGCACATAGGCATTATGTATGTGTGTTACTACTCTGGGGACTCCAGCCATACGTGCAGCTATCCTTCCGGCTACATTAACGAAATAACTATGAGTGTGAACGATATCGGGCCGGGCCTCCTTGAGAGAAGAAGAAAGTTTCATGATGCCCTTCGGGTTATAACAGGAGTTTATGCCCATATCTACGACTTTTATTCCTGCAGCTTCGAGCTTTTCGAGAAACCCACCTCTTTTGTGAACACACCAAACTTCAGGATCATATTTATCCCTGTCTATACCACAGGCAATGGCCAAAACAATACTTTCCATACCGCCAACTTCAAGATCTTCCACCATATGTATAACTTTTGCCTTTTTCATTTCTTCCTCGCTGCAGCAACCAGGACTTTGTCCAGATTCCGCGGCACAGTAAAATCCTGTACATAATAAAAGAATTTTATGGTGCTATGCAGGACTGATACTATGCATTTACGAACCAAGTTCCGAAAAGAAGAAACAGGAGTACCCGCTGGTCCAAGCACATCAATATTCCTGAAACCCGCCACCCATAATACCTGATAAAGACTTTTTTCCGTAAAACCTACCTCATGAGTGAAGTCACAATATCTGCTTTCAAGCGAAAATGGATTACTCATATTTGGAACCCTTGCAATAAAGACACCCTCCTCGCTCAGGGCCGCTCGAGCCTTCTCGAGGAACGGAATAACATCATTCTTCGGCAAGTGCTCCATAAGATCATTCGCAACAATAACGTCATAGACTTCTCCGGAGGCCAGAACTTCCATACCATCAGCCAATTTTACCTTCTCTGTGATATTTTTTCTGCAATATTCTACCTGTTCTTTAGATAGATCCACTCCCTGAAAATTTCTGTATCCCGCCTTATCAAGATAGTACAGGAAATGCCCGCTCCCGCAGCCTATATCCAGAATAGCCGCATCCTTATCCTCCGGAAGAAACCTTCCATAACGCCTCTCGAAGTCGGCGGAAGCCTTCTCGTACTGCTCTTGGGTAAGAATGTTTCCATATTTAAAACTGGACTCAAAATAGTCTTCAAATAATTTTTTATCACTGGTCATAGAAAATATCTCCCTTTTTATCAGCCAGGCTGTAATTAACCGCCACCGGCTACAATATCCAATATTCTTTCTATTCTGTGTTCGTACGTGTGCTTTTTTTTCACTTCTTCATATCCGGCATTAGCGATACGTTCTCTCTCTTTAGGGTTTTTCAAATAATATTCAATTTTTTTCCTTAGATCAGCTTCGTCCGTAAAGAAAACAACCTGTTTACCGTCTTCAAATAAAGCATGTGCGTCTTTCTGGTCATCTACCATGACGAAACTCCTGCACGCCAACGCTTCAAATAATTTGGGGCTCGCCTGATAACAGGGCGTCTTGCCGTCATTGTAATGAAGAACCAGAACTATTTTAGATGCATTGTATATCTTTAACCATTCCAGATAATTTACAGATCCACTCATAACGCTGCTTTTAATCGGCGAGGCATTCCCAAGTTTATACCAATGCGGTCCCCATACCCCTATATTCATATCGTATATTGACTCCAATATACGTGCCCTGTTGTGATAAAAAGAACCCACAAATGCTATATCTCTTGCGTATCTTTTCCTGTCACCCTCACTAAGCTCTACCGGCAGGTGACAATCAACATCACAGGCGAATGGCAGCCATTCTATATCTTTTAATCCCATATCCCGGAATATATCCGCGGCTTCGGTTCCCGCGCAGAATATGTGCTGGTAAAACGGTGCCGCTTTGATTATATTCTTAAATCCCCTGGGAGTTTCTGTCGTGTCTGAATAAAATATGGGCGCATCGGTGGTCCATAATACGATCCGTGTCCCCATTCCGGCTATTGCCTGTACAGTTTCGGGCTTCACTCCCTGTCCTCCCACAACCAGGCATACATCGGGTTTTTCGCCTTTTGCCAGCGCGATCAGTTTCCGGTTAAGCCTGGCGAGGTCCCACGCCTTTAGAAAATTACTTTTTCTCCTGATCCTTCCGGGAATTATAAAATCCCTGTCATCAAAAGAAATGAGCGTATGTCCCATTCCTTCTATGGCTTTTTCCCTGTAAACGAGAGAATTGATAAAATTCGGGTTATGATAACCTACTGAAATTATTTTCATGCCCGCACCCCGCTTTTTATGAATTTCGCTGAAAGGATCCCCTTGTGATGTTCCACGGTATGATCATAGGGGATGTCGGCCAATATGCTTTCATGCATGCCGCCGGCGGACTGCTCATAATGGCGTTGGTCTATCAATTTCAGACCGGGTAAAAAATCATCTACAATATCCCATCCGAATATCTGTGGTTCGCAAACAGTAGAATACATTCTTATTTCGGTAAGGAGCAGGAATAACCCACCGGGAACGATAATGCGGATTATCTCCTTTACTGCTTTATCAAGATCATCAACATGATCAAGAGAATTAAAAGAACTTACCACGTCAAAATGCCCATCAGGAAAAGGTATTTGTTCAGCGGGGGCGGCGACATATTTCATTTTATGACAGTCCGCACCAAGCTCATGATAGCTTGCAGAGTACGGGTCAAGCCCTACACGTTCACCAGCCATGTCAGCCCACTCGAGGCTTCCTCTTGGCCCGCAACCTATATCTAATATTTTTTTTCCGTTGTAGAAGGTACGATCAAGGCCAAAGTGGACAGTAAAAAATTGCTCATAATGAGCATTTTTCAAGGTTCCCTCTACAGTTTTTCGATTTATCCAGTGTTTCAAGGCATGTTCTTCTTTGATCTTTTTTTTGTCCTGAAACAAAGTCAATATTCGTCTTTTAACACCTCGTAATATCACTTTTACTGTATACTTCATATTTTAGGATACTCTCCTTACGTCCTTGAAAGCTCGTCTTCTATTGAGCGCTAATAGCGGAAGCTCAAAAATGCACCAGGCTATTATTTTTATTATCTCAAGTTTGTTTATCTTTATGGCCCTTTTAAACCAGCTAACCGCTCCAATCCAGTCACCTTTCATGCAACATAATTTGCCTATTCTTTTCAGATGCACGACAATAAGTTCGGGATATTGGCTGAATTCACTCATGTGTTTCTCAACCATCCTTGCCCTGCCAGCTATGAGGGCGTCTAAATCTCTGGATATCTGAACCCCATGCATATGTATCTTCACGAGAATTTCCGGGGCAAAATCGAATTCATAATACTTCGATATGCGCAACCACATATCCCAGTCCTGGCAGCTTCTCAAGTTTTCATCGAACATGCCGGCTTTATCAAAGCATTCCCTCTTAACAAGCACTTTACTTACGCTGCCTACGGTGGATCTCTTCAATAATTGATTTCTCAAATCTCCTTTATACTCGGGACATTTTTTTATACCTATATCGGATTCCCCGTCTTCTATCACTTCAATCCCCGAATAAATGACCCCAACTTTACTCGGCGAGGTCTTTATCTTATTAAGCTGTTTTTCCAGTTTTTCAGTCATCCATTCATCATCATCATCGAGAAAAGCAATATATTCACCTTGCGCCAGTTTGATCCCTTCATTCCGCGCATGAGGGGCGCCTTCATTGCTTCCGTGCCGGACATATTTTATTCGCTCGTCCTGAAAACTTTTTACAACTTCTCCGGTATTGTCCTCCGAAGCATCATCAACTACTATAAGCTCGAAGTTGCGAAACGTCTGCATAAGAACACTCTTGATCGCCCTCCCCACCAGATGCGCTCTATTGCAAGTCGAGATGATCACGCTTACTTCGGGTATCGAATGATTAATATTCATAATATTATCAGTTCATTGTTCATTGTTCGTTGTTCACCCCGTTAGAAATTTCTTTGATATTTCTAACGGGGTTCACCGTTGCGAGCTCGCTTTGTTCGGGGTGCTGAGTGCCGGGTCTAATACTCAGCACGCAGCACGCAGAACTCAGCACATGCTCCTGAATACTCGCTTCTTACTTCTCCACCTCTTTCCCTCTGTCAACTGTGAACTGTGAACTCCCTATACCAACTCCCTGTATATCTCCACCAGCTTGTCATTCAGCATATTTATATCATAATGTTTTTTTACATACTCCCTTCCTGTCTTACCCATCTCAGGCCACAAGTCAGGATATTGTATTAAGTAACCCAGCCTTTCAGCCATCTCGCCAATATCTCCCTCAGGCACTATAAACCCTGACTGGGCATCAAGCACAATCTCAGTGGTGCTTCCCACATCAGTAGCTACAACTGGCAGACCCACTGCCTGAGCTTCCATTAGAACCATGGGCAATGCCTCGTGCGTACTGGGAAGAAAGTATATATCTGATTCGACAAGAGCTTTTATAACATCCTCTCTTTTCTTCTCCCCCAGAAAATGTATAACTCCTTCAAGATCCAACTCTTTAACTGCCGCTTGTAAGGATTCTTTAAGCGGTCCCATACCGATTATGTTATATTCAATGTTTATAGAAGGATCTTTTTTAAATAGCTCGAAGATGGCCATTATCCCACCACCAAACCCTTTTACTTCGGCAAGCCGACCTATTGAAAGTATCTTGATAGGCTGGTCCGCTGCTCTTTTTTGACCTGTAGATGGGCAGAATGGAAATCTTTTGACATCTATCCCCACCGGATGCATAACTATTTTTTTTGGATCAACACCAAATATTAAAAGATTGCGATAATCGTAATCCGAGATACTCAAAAAACAGTCACCATTTTTAAGAAGATATTTATAAACCTCTTTACCTTTTTCGAGCCCAAGACGAATGTCATATGCATGAAACATCGTCACAA
>JABMSC010000187.1 GCA_013204685.1 Candidatus Omnitrophota bacterium
ATTAAATAATCATTCGCTAAAACCCCTAAAAGTAAAGCTGCTAAAAGACAAAAAGGGATCTCTTTCCATACTGTTCCTTTTCCGACTTTTAATGGTGCAATGATCGCGCATATCCCCAATACAAGCAAAATATTCGCAATATTACTGCCTAAAATATTACCTACCGCGATACCGGCATTTCCTTTAATGCTGGAAACTATATTGACGAATAATTCCGGGGCTGAAGTGCCAAAAGCTACAATTGTCAAACCGATGACTAGATCGGAAACTTTTACTTTCCTCGCTATTGAAGAAGCTCCTTCAACGAGAAAATCCGCGCCTTTAACAAGCAAGATAAATCCGATGATCAGCAATAAGTAAATAAGCATTTTATGTGTTAGTTATATCTGGCCCGGTTCTAAAATCAAACCCAGACCCGCCCCCTTTTTTTCTCTACCCTATCCACATGCTCCTCCGCAAGATGAGAATATATTATAAACCTATTAGGTAAAAATCTAAAGGGGTTAAGTGGTTATTAAGATTACTTCGACGCTTTTGCTCCTTGCAATGATGGGATGGGGATTCCACCACGATTTGTACCAAAAAGTGTACTTTTACCCCTGATGATAACTGACGATGGATGGACATGTCTACCGTTCTATGAGCCTTGATTTTACAGGGGTATAAACAAAAAAGGCGACCCCGTGATGGGAATCGCCTTTATGCTTAATTTATATGGTGGAGGTGCCGGGACTCGAACCCGGGTCCACGAACTCTAACAAGGGAGTATCTACATGCTTATCCAATCTTTGATCTTTTCCCAGAAGATCCGGTTGGCAGGATATCTTCTGGAAGCATTCTCCTGATACTACCTGAAGTTAGGAGAAATCACCCCAGGAGTCCTTGTTAGTTGGGTTCAATTAGTAGGCCAAGGCGCCGACTAATGAACCAGTCCCCGCTAAAGCAGGAACATTTAACGCATCCGAAGCTAAGATAGATTCAGCTTCGGCTACTGGATTGTACTTTGCGTTTATTGTTTTTCAGGTTTTTAAAGAGGCCACCTGAGCCCTCTGCATGCTGCTCCGAAGTCACAAGAACATGTCGAAACCTTTCACCCCCAAAAAATATGGAGTTGATTCTTGCTTTTCTTCTAGCACCCTCTATCAAAGAACTATCTTCTCTTACGAGATTCCTTTTCCATTTCTCTTTTTACTTGTTTTTCTTTTAGCGCATGCCGCTTATCATGGAATTTCTTACCCTGTGCTAATGCAATCTCTACTTTTGCATACCCTCTCGTAAAATACACCTTCAAGGGAACCAGAGTAAAACCCTGTTGATTCAACTTAGTAATAAGCTGTTTTATCTCCGTTTTATGCAGGAGAAGTTTTCTCGGCTTAAGAGGGTCGTATTCTTCCTGCGAAAACTCATACGGGCCTATATGCATATTTACAAGAAAAAGTTCACCATTTTCTATTTTGGCAAAACTTCCTTTTAAATTGGCATTTCCCGCCCTGAGGGACTTAACTTCATTCCCCTTAAGCTGCAAGCCGGCTTCATATGTCTTTTCAATATGATAGTCACGCCTGGCCTGCCGATTAGTGATAACTGCTTTTTCCTTGGCCATAGGGTATATTATTATATAATTTTGTCCGCCCCCTTTCAAGGATACTCTTTAGAGGAGGGCTTTTTGAAGCTTTCATTGACGGTATTGCCCCTTTTATAGTATAATCCCCACTGATCTTATGAAATGCTGCGGGCGTGGCGGAACTGGCAGACGCGTATGGTTCAGGTCCATATGGAGGCAACTTCTTGGGGGTTCAAGTCCCTTCGCCCGCACCAGTAAATGCTAAAAGGAGAAGAAAATTTATTTTCTTCTCCTTTTTTTACATTTGCTGATCCGCCTTCGGCGGACGCTATTCGCTTATTTCGCAAGCTTCGGAAATAAAATTTCCGGTTTGCTCGATTCGCTCATAGCTAGTGCGGTCTCGGGGATCCTGCGGCCCTCGCTTGGCTCGGGCCTGGTTTTCCCTTCGCCCGCACCATAAAAACTTCGCTCAGGTGGGAACACATGAAAGTTTTTATGTAAAGAGCAGCCTTATGGTTGCTCTTTTTGTTTGTTCGTCGCAAAAAGATTCGGAGCAAGCTCCAATATTTTTGCTCCTTGCAAACATTGCAGGCGGCGGGGATCCTGCGCTCTTCGCATGTGGCTCAGAGCTGGTTTTCCCTTCGCCCGCACCATTCTTTTTGACTTTGCCCCACTCGCATGGTATAGTTCCTTTAAGGATCAATATTTATATCCATTCACAAGGAGGATAGAATGAAAAAGTTGGGTGATCTTCTCGCAATTCTAGGAATAGCGTTATTCATCTATACCATCATAGCCCGGTTTGTCGGTGAAAAAAGTATTTTGGGCCTCTCAAACGTCCCTGTGGTGGGTGAATATCTTGATAAGGGATTCTCTGCTGTGGGCATGTTTTCCGGTATAGCCTGCCTTCTTTTGATCGCAGCTGTATTGATCTTAAAATCAAAAAAATAAATATTCCCTGAAAGCAGGAGGCAAAATATGAAGATCATAGGAAATCTTCTTGCTCTGGCAGGAGCAGCTTTATCCGTTTATGCCCTTGTCGGGAAATACGTGGGGGATGACACTATATTCGGGTTTACTCAACTGCCCTTTATACAAAGGGGTTTCAGTCCGATGGGGGTCCTTTCTGCGGCAGCATGTATTCTTGTCTTAGCTTTTATAGCGCTTCTTAAGGCGAAAAAATAGTTCTTCAAGGAAAACAAAAAAAACCCGCTGTGCAAAAAACAGCGGGTTTTTTTTGTTGTTTTCATGCCCTGTTAAATGAAAGCTTCGCTGTGAGAAACCATGCGTACCCTTTCATCTTTCAACAAAGTCTTCCAGCTCCCCCTTAAAAGCGCTTCGAGTTCCTTGTGAGCGTTCTCGTGCCACGGTGATTCTTCCAAAAGTTCTTCTGACTCCACTCCTGCATGAACCGCCAATTCACTTACGCCCCGCGGCATGTTCTTTATCAAAAAGCGAAGAATATCATTATCGATCCTGCCGGCATGAAAATGCCCTAAAAAAGAATTATTGGAATTGATCCCGGTTCGTTTGATGGCGCTTTTCGCCGGAAGCGCAAACATCTTTAAAGCCAGATGGCGGATCAGATCTTTGGTGCGGAACTTTTTGAATATAACTTTCGATCCTTCAAGCGGCAGGCGAACATAGGGGATCCCATACTCATTCGCCAGACGCAAAACAAGCAATAACAAACCGGGCACTACATGGATGTGCTCATGGCTGTCTATATGTGTTACGCTTAGCCCCTCCCGTTGTATTTTTTCTACCTGGTTTTCAAACTCGGTATATATTTCTTCGGAGTTAATTTTTCCCCTGAAGTATCTCGAGAAAAAAGTAAAATAACTGTCAAAGAAAACATTTTCATTTTTTAAAACTGAGTCGACTTTTTCGTGTTCCAGTGTTACCGGCTCGAACGTTCCGGTCAAGGTCAAATGCACGCCTACTTCCAGCCTGCCCAGACCTCTGAGAGTGGTGCATGCTTCTTTAAATGCCTTCCCGCAGGCTATTATGCTTACACCTGTAATAGCTCCCGCCTGCAAGCATTCCTTTGCCGCTTCGCTTATTGCGCCGGAGAGGCCGACATCATCCAGATTTATGATCAAGGACTTCATTTTTGTATCCTGTATGAATAAAACTTCACCTTCACCATATCCCTGAAGGTGGCCAGTATGACAGGTAAGCGCGCAATGTGTGATTTTCCGCCGGATCGTGAACGAAAAACCAGCGGAAACTGTCTTACGCTGAATCCCTTTTTCTTTGCATGAATAAAAAGTTCCACGTCAACAAACGGGCTCTGGGAGATAAAATTGATGTTTTTTACAACTTCCCTTTTTACGATCTTATATCCTGAATTGATATCTTTTACGCTGAGCCGGAAGAGGGCCTGGACCATAAAATTATAAGTTCCGGAGATGATCTTCCGCCTTAAGGTGTCACCTTTTTTTATTCTGCTGTAGCCTGTGACAATGTCCGAATTTTCTATAAGCGGCAAAGATGTTTTAATGTCCTCACGCTCAACGGGCATATCCGAATCCATATAAATAATTACATCTTTTTCGGCGCTTTTGAATCCTCTGGCAAAGGCGCCGCCGAACTTGCTGTTCTTTGCAAGACGAAAGACTTTCACCGTACCGTCGCTTTTGGCTATTTCTTCGACTATATCCGCGCTTCCGTCCGATGAAGCATCATCTACAACAACTATTTCATAATCATCAGCGAGTTCCTGACCGATAGATCTTATCTCCATGATCGTACCGGCAATGTTATCCCGCTCGTTATACATTGGGAGGACAAATGATATGCTGAATTTTTTTTCTTTCACTTTTTCCCTTTTCCCCTATCGATTATTCGTAACCAGAACATATTTCCCGGATTCACCTATGGGCTGAGATAAAAGATCTTCACCGCGTTCTCTCTTCATCTGTTCATAATGTTTGCGTTGGATTACGCACCACACCCGTTCGTCCCTCGAAATAAACCCGAGTAAGTCCCCAAAACGGTGAATGTTCTCTACATCCGTCCTGTCGGCATAAAAAGCGATCCCCCGGCGATGATCATCTTCTCCCCCCAAAGGAACTCCCGGTTCGACTATCCATTTCACGATCGTAGCCAAAGGCCTGCTGGATTCAAGCTCTCCGACCACCGGGAGAACATAGCTTACCAGGGGATATGACATAAGAATAACCGCCAGAATGATAGCCATAAAAGAATTTATTGTCTTCCTTTCCCTGAAGAAAAATATTGATAAGATGAGTCCCAGAGAGAAAAAAATTGAAGCCAATATTGTG
Organism: Candidatus Omnitrophota bacterium; assembly: GCA_013204685.1. GTDB lineage: Bacteria > Omnitrophota > Gorgyraeia > Tantalellales > Tantalellaceae > JABMSC01. The sequence goes on from JABMSC010000187.1 coordinate 4,852, forward strand.
CCGCTGCCCACTATTGGATACTCATGCCTCATCAGAAAATAAAAACCTATCAGAGCCCCAAGACTGATAAAAATAAACGCAAAGTAAGAAATCTTCATATACTTCTCTAAACGTTTATCGTCTTTGCCAAGAGTTACAACCCTTTCCCAGAATCTTCCGGCCACTAGCGCCAGTACGGGGAAAAGAGGGAGAATATATGTGACCAGCTTAGTCCTTGATGCTGAGAAAAATATAAAAACCACAAGAAACCAAATAAGGAGAAATGATCTGTACCCCCCCGTTAAAGATGTGTCGTCGCGCCGTTTATACATATCCCATGCGCCGGCAACCATAAAAGTGGTCCACGGAAAAACCCCTCCTAAAACTATTGGAATATAGAAAAACGGTGAACTTCCTATACGGTGTTCGGGATGGAGGAATCTGGTAATATTCTGGAAACCAAAAAACTCTCCGATAAATGTGCTGCCGTGCACGCGTGATACGGCTACATACCAGGGCACGCTAACTGCCAGAAAAACCACTATGCACCAGAATATGGGGACCTCTCTGAGTCTTTTCCACTGGCGATTCAATAGAATGTATAGAAGAACTATTGCCCCCGGGATAAAAAGACCAACAGGGCCCTTTGTTAAAACGGCTAATGCCGCCATTATCGAAGCAAGAATGTAATACCCTCTTCCATGCTTTTCCCAGGCATACAGAAAAAACAAGAGAGAATAAAGTATAAATACCGTAAGGACCATATCGGTAACGCAGGCTCTGCCCAAAACCAGGTAGAGCGCGGAAGTGGCCAGGATTAGCCCGGATAAATACCCGCACAAACGTGAAAACATGAGCCGACCCAAAAGATATATCCCGATCACACCCGCAACCGCAAAAACAGCGGACGAAAACCTGGCGGAAAACTCAGTAATTCCTAAAAATACATAACTTAAGATCACAAGCCAGTAATATAATACGGGTTTCTCAAACTGGGGACTCCCGAAAATCCGGGGTGTGGTCCAGTCGCCGGAGACGAGCATCTCCCTGGCGGACTGGGCATAGAAAGATTCGTCCGGATCGGTAAGTGCCATATTGCCGAGCCCGAAAAAGAATAGAAATGCCGCAATAAGCGTTATGATCAATATATAATAAGTATTTTTCATTATTTATGTCCTAAGTTATCCTAATAATATATGCAATAGCCACATTAAGTCAACACTTAATTCCTCACTTACTCCCCCCATAAGCTATTACAGTAAATTCACAAAATATCTGTTTGTTTCTTGACGGAGCTATATATATAATATATACTATTCCCAGGTTTCATAAGGTTTTTTATCTGTTCATTTATACAAATGTCCATATTTAAGAAAAAACGAAGATTATTCGGCGAAATAGCTGTTAAAAAAGGTCTGGTCTCAGAAAGGGATATCGCCGGCGCTCTGGAGATCCAGCGGGATTATGTTGAAAGACACGATCTGCAAAAGAAGATCGGGGCCATATTGATCGAAAAAGGGGTCCTTTCGCCGGTGGACGTCGAGGCCATTCTTGAAGAACAAAAACCTCAAGCAAGTCTAATGGCATGGTTTACAGCTCTGTTCAACCTGAGCAGATAATATTCTGTCGATCCTCAGGGAAAAAATATGAAAAAAACTATATCAATATTATTAGTCTCATGTATCCTCCTCCCCCAACTCGCGTTTGCCGGGGCATGGACCCTTCCTAAAAGAAATATCTGGGGTGAGTACTTCTTTAAGATCAATTACGCCAAGAGAGAATACGACAGCAACGGAAAATCCATACGTAAAGCTAACGGTGCAAGGACCTGGGGCTGGTCTATGATCCCCGCGATCGAATATGGTGTAACTGACTGGCTCACGGCAATATGGAAAATAGAATATAAAGAAGGTCATTATAAAGAGTATTCCCGACCCGGGGCATGGGGACCATATTCGGTTAAAAATCACGGGGTTACAGAAACGCAAGTGGGCGCGAGACTCCGCATCCTGGAAGACCCCGTCGTGTTCAGCACGCAGCTTAAAGGTTTTATATACACCGGATATAACAATGGAAAAGAAGGTCTTGCGCGGCAACCCGGTCTAAGCGACGCCTGCGATTCGCTGGAATGGCGATTTCTGTTCGGCAAATTCGTAAACTCTAAAATACCTTTCTATGGAGGCCTTGAAACCGGTTACAGGTGGAGAAACAGGGATGTAGCCAATGATATCCCGTTCTTTGTGGAATTCGGTTTTTGGCCGGTTAAGTGGCTCTTGGTAAAAACCGAGATCGACGGCTACTGGTGCCACAGGGGGACCGGTAATATCCGAAAAGAATATGCCGTATGGCGTATAGGTCCTGTGATCCAGCTCCTGGACATCTATCGTTTGTTCAGAGGGGACCAGCTGAAAGGCAACCAATTCGCTGATGATGTAACCCTTAAAGGAAAATCTTTCAACCTGGAAATACAGTACGGAGAAACCTTCTGGGGAAGAGGGTTCCCGAATGGAGTTTCGCAGGATCATGAAGTAGTCTTTAAGATCTCGGGGCAGTATTAGTTTAAGCGTTAAGCGGTAAGTAAGACAAAAAAAAAGAGTACCTTCGCCGAAGGTACTCTTTTTTTGCTTTTAGACTTTAGGTCTACTAGTTCCTAGCCTTCATCTCTTTCCGCATTTCATCCGCTGCTTTCTTCAGTTCCGCGCCTGCGTCTGCATTTTTCAGTATTACCATCTGGATCGCGTGGTTTACAGCCCTGGTGCTCGCATCCCATGAGAGAACCGGCGGCGGGCCTTGAGCGTCTTTCGCCTGATCTTCAAGAACGCGTTTATATTTCTTATCCATCGGCAGATCTTTCCATGCATCCATGTTGGGAGGAAGATACGCGTCTTCCGTCTCCAGAGAAGATTCATACATCTTTACCTGATTTTCAGGCTTGAACAAAAATTTTATAAACTCCCACGCCTCTGGTTTCATTGTAGATTTTGAGAATATTCCGAATATCCTTCCCCCGATAAAAGCGGTTCTTTTACCTGAAGGGCCTTTGGGAAGCATGCTTATTGCCCATTTACCCTTTATCTCAGGAGCGCCTATCGTAAGTGAGATTATTTTCCAGTTCCCGGAAATCGCAATTGGATAGTCACCCGTTCTCATCCCCTGCTCAATAGGTACAGTTGTTTTAGGTACGCCTTCGGCGTAAAGCTGGGCAAGATAATTGAGTCCCTCCGCCGCTTCGGGTGAGTCAAGAGTGACTTCCGTACAATCATCGTTGTAGTAACTTCCACCGGCTTGCCACAAAAACGGCGAATAACCTATCCAGTCAAGTGCCCCCCAATGCAGCACCATACTTTTATTTTGCGCTTTGAGTTCGCGCAATACCTCCAGAAGCTCCTGCCATGTTTGCGGAGGATCCGGAACTATATCAGTTCTATAATACATAATATGTTCCGACATATCGAAAGGTATGCCGTACACTTTATCGCCCACCCGGGTAGATCTTAATATGCCCGGGAATATCTTCTTCTCCAGCGCGCTTACTTCTCCCGGAAATTCTTTTCTTAAGTCTACCATCGCGCCCAACTCACCGAATTCCATGCCCCATGTAAGACCCATGGACCCTATGTCCGGTGCAACATCTCCGGCTATAGAAGTAAGGTATTTACTGTGGGCATTCCCCCACGAAATTGCCTGACATACAACCTTAACTCCGGTCTGGGCGGTGAATTCCTCGCTTATAGCCGCGATGGTCTGCGCTTGAGACTCTGAACCAACATGCCATACCATGATTTCATTTTTCTTCTTCGTCCCTCCGCCACAACCTGCCAGAGAAACAGTAAAAATGACTGCTAGTACTGCTGTGAAGATCTTTCTAACTATCACATATTCTCCTTGCTTTTAACAAAAATTATACTTTCGCGAACAAGTTCTGGATAACAAGACCTGCTGCGCCGGCAGCCACTACATCGTCCCCAAGACTTGTCGGTAATATCTTGATGATCTTTACGGATTCTTCGTAAGCCCATTTTCTTACCGATTTTCTCACCGCGGAAAAGAATACGTCGCCCGCTTTTTCTATGCCTCTGCCTATAACCACAACTTCGGGGTTAAAGAGGTTTATCAAAAAAGCTATCTTGACGCCAAGATATTCTCCGGCCTCTTCCAGGACCTTTTTAGCCAGCTCATCGCCTTTTTCGGCTGCCTCAATAACCACGCTGAAGCATATATTCTCCTTATTCCCTCCGACTATTTCTGTTATGAGAGTTTTGTCATCCGGGTTTTCTTCGAGATGCGCATTTACCCTTGCCGGTATACCCAGGTCTATCCCCCGCGAGCGTAAGCAACATCCGTAATCATAACTCGCCCAGCAATTCTGGGGTCCGGGTTCCTCTCCCGGATGAGGCGGGTTTAAATTCAGTTCCCCGGCGCTTTTTGTAGCGCCATAATACAGATCCCCTTTTATCACAAGACCGCAGCTGGAATCAGAACATAAAAAGATAAGGTTAGCAGCCGTACTCCCGGCGCCTATACCAGACCATCTTTCACCAAAGGCTGCCAGTGTCGCGTCGTGTTCAATGAGAGTAGGCGCGCCGAAAGTGTTCTCCAGCGTATCAAGCATAGTGGTGTAGCTTACGATCTGTTCATCCTCGACGGCATATCTTACCATTCCGCGGTACCTGTCGATCACACCCCATATGCCTACTCCTATTCCCTTTACATCAGAAGAGGTGACTCCCGATTCTTTGATAAGAGACTCGGTTAGATCCACAACCTTACTGGTCAATTTTTCAAAAGATTCTTTTTCTTTCTTGATGGTCTCCCTCACAATGATCTTCCCGGAAAGGTCCATCAGAACTCCCACTATTGAAGAATCTATCGTAAGGTGCGGGGACCCAAGATCTATTCCTATACTATATCCATATTCGCGATTTAATTTTAAGAGTTCCGGCCTTCGGCCGCCTGTGGATATATCAAGTCCGGTTTCAAACACAACTTTCTGCTTGATATATTTGCTGACATAATTAGAAATGGTAACAATATTGAGATCTGTGATCTTTGAAATATCCGCGCGGGAGATCTCCCCGCCTCTGCGTATAGCATCAAGTATGCCGAGTTTTCTGCGTTCTTTTTCTGTTAGCCTGCCTTCTTCTATTACGAAATCTTTCATGTCAAATCCCCTCTCTGTTTATCCTTCGTATGACACTTGAAATCGAATACAGTATATTGATAGCAGTATAAATGATATATCTGTTATTTATTCGAATTTATTCGAACGGCTGGCCGGTTTAGCATACCAGTCTTTTATGACTTCTTCAGCCGGTTTGTTCTGCGGCGTAAAACTTCTATTGTAGCGGCCGCCCATATTCACATTGGTCCCCCAATACCACCAATAGAGACCATAGAACCATTCTTTATCCCAGAAAATATCAAGGAGGGCCTTATAATAATTCTCCTGAAGAGTGAGGTTCACTTCGGTCCTTGCAACATGTTCCCACGGCCGTATAGCAGCGCCATCCGCCGAATTGCATCCTATCTCGGGGAAAATAACCGGTTTACCGACTCCTTTCTGGAATTCCTCTATTTCTATCACCCACTTATTCCACCCCTCTTTAAGCTCCTCGTATGTAGGAACCATTTTTTCGGTTAAAGGGAAATAAGCGTTTATGCCGATGTAATCCAGGTCATCCCAAAACCGTATGTCCATGTACCTATCCCAGTGCGCCGCGTATGTCAAGAGGCCCGGGTATTTGTTTCTTACCTTCTTAATGAGATCTTTCCAGAGATAACCTTTTATCGTAGCGGACACCGATAGTTCCGTGCCTATACATATCATTTCAACTTTTTCGTTCTTTGCTATTTCAGTATAATGCAGAATATAGTTTGTATATTTTTCGAACCATTCTTCCCATCCGGCCTCGTCGCCGGAAGCTATCTCACCTCTCCAGCTTCC
>JABMSC010000188.1 GCA_013204685.1 Candidatus Omnitrophota bacterium
ATTAGAAAAATTAAAGAAAAAAGGCAAGTAACAAAGTCTTAAATAATAATTAAAACAGCGTATAGTGTATAGAAAGAATGAGATTGATCGGAGGGGCTTCCTATACGTTATACGCTGTTTTTTTTCTTTGACTAGGATAAGGAGGAGGATATGAGAGGGGTAAGACTTATTTTGGCTGTTTTCCTGATGATCGCATTTTCCGGATGTGCATCCCAAAAAAACATTAAAGTTTCGGTCAGTGGTGATACATCGATCGACTTGGAGAAGAAAGGGATCGTTGACATAGAACTCGAGGCGAACCCTTCGACCGGATATTCGTGGGCGGTAAGTCCGCTTGCGGATGAAACTGTTTTGAAGCAAATAGGGGGCGGCAGGTATACACAAAAGTCCTCACTGGCGGGAGGAGGAGGATATCAGATCTTTCGTTTTCGCGGAACAGAACAGGGTAAGGAAGAAATTACATTCAAATACAGGCGTCCATGGGAAAGAAATCAACCTCCGGCGAAAGAATATGACGTTGAGATCAATGTGTGGTAGATGCATCTCCTCGCGTCAGCATATTATGAAAAAAGACATACGTAGTTTCACGATTGAGGAGCTTGAGGAAGAAGTAACTTCTATGGCCCAGCCTGCCCACAGAGCGCGACAGATATTTTTATGGCTGAATGGAAAAGGCGCCAGCGATTTTTCAGAAATGTCCGATCTATCCAAAAATTTTGTTACTGAACTAAAGAAAAAATTCTATATAGAAGAACTTAAGTGTGAGAAACATCTTACTTCCGCCGATGGCACTGAAAAATTTTTATGGAAGCTTAAAGACGGTGAGCACATTGAAACCGTTTTTATCTCGGAAGGAAAACGGAAAACCTTATGTTTATCAAGCCAGGTAGGATGCAAAATAAAGTGCTGTTTTTGTGCGAGCGGCATAAGAGGCTTTATTCGTAATCTTGAAGCATCCGAGATCGTTAGTCAGGTTCTTCAAGTCCAGAAGTCCAGCAAGTTCCGCATCACAAACATTGTTTTTATGGGGATGGGCGAGCCATTCGACAATTACGATAATGTGCTGAAAGCCATCAGGATAATCAACCATCCGGCAGGTATTGGAATTGGGGCAAGGAAGATAACTGTTTCGACATGTGGGATTACCCCGGCGATACTTAAACTTGCCGAAGAGGGATTGCAAGTGGAACTTTCAGTTTCCCTGCATGCTGCAAACAATGAATTGCGGAATAAACTTGTTCCGATCAACCGCAAATATTCTTTAAAAGATCTCCTGGATTGTTGCATGGAATATTACAGAAAAACCGGCCGCGTTATAACGCTTGAATACGCGCTTATTAAAGGATGCAATGATTCAATGAAGGATGCGGATGATCTGGCCGCGGCAGCTAAAAGACTTAAAGCAAAAGTGAATCTAATAGCATGCAATCCATATGAAGACCTGTCATATGAAGGACCGGACAAAAAACACGCGGGAAAATTTAAAGATCGGTTAATTTCACTCGGCATTACCGCGACACTGCGTAAGTCAAAAGGAAGCGACATTCTTGCGGCATGCGGACAGTTGGCAGCAAGGGAAGGATGATGTGTACAAACTCATCGTATTTGACATAGACGGAACAATAACGCGCCATATCTCAAGCTGGCGGTATATACATGAAAAGATGGGATTGTGGGATGTTCTGGCAAAGAAATACCAGGAACAGTTTTTAGCCGGAAAGATCAGCTACAAGAGGTTTTGCGAGCTTGATGCGGCTCACTGGAGGGGCATTTCGTCAGAAAAGATGCACAAGACATTTCAGAAAGTCAGGTATTCGAAAGGCGCTAAAAAGGCAGTAATAAAACTGAAGAAAATGGGATTTAAACTGGTCGCGATATCTACGGGCTTGCAGTTCATCACCGCCCGCATAAAAGATGAACTTGGGTTTGACTATGTTCTTGGAAACAGACTCAATGTCTATAGGGGCAAGCTTACCGGCGGTGTTAAAATAAATATAAGTCACGGTGCAAAAGGAAAAACCGTCAGAAAGATACTTAAGACTTTTAAAGTAAAACCAGCTGAGATGATCGCTGTGGGGGATTCAGAAGGGGATATTCCCATGATAAAACTTGCGGGGTATTCAATTGCTTTTAATTCTTCCAGCGAGGAACTCTCATCCATAGTAGATCATAATTGCACCTCAGATGATTTTATGGAAGTGTGCGAAGTTGTATGTAAGCTTACAGAGTAAAGGAAAAAGTGTGGAGAAGTCATTCACGGAATATTTAGAAAAGAATATCAGCGAAATACACGAGCTTTCCGCGCGCTATAACGGAAAAGACCGGAAGCATGCGGAAGTTCTGTTAGAGCTGGTAAAAAAGCATGTAAAAGAACTCGAAGAGCTTTACAGGGAAAAGGACGAGCATTTTTCTGTGGAGGCGGGAGACCTTATGGTTCTTTGTCTTGAGATGATCCGGGAGCAAGGTAAGGACCCTGACAAGGTAATGAACCTTTGCTACGGACGCTATAAAAACAAATTGGCGAAATTAATAAATAACGCTTAGGGCTGATCATGGGAAGAGAGAGAAAAACCAACAGAAAGAAGAGCATATCGCGCGTGGTAAGAGAGAAGAAGGAAGGGGTGCGTGGAAAACTTGCGGCAGGGGGCAAAAAGAAGATCCATGGCAAGAAGAATTAAATCAATCTTTATAGCGGTTTTTTTATTTACCTGCACGACGGGTATCCTTTTTGCGGAAGATCCATATCTTACCAAAAGAAACCAAATGGTGGAGCGTCAGATAAAACGCCGCGGGATTAAAGATGAAAAAGTCCTTGATGCGATGATGTCTGTTAAACGTCATCTTTTTGTCCCCGAGAATTTTCGGCAAGCATCCTATGAAGACACACCGCTTCCTATTGGTTTTGGACAGACTATTTCCCAGCCCTATATTGTGGCTTATATGACGGAGGCGGTAAGGCTCACTCCCCGTGATCGTGTTCTTGAGATCGGGACAGGATGCGGTTATCAGGCCGCCATACTGGCTCGCCTGGTAAAGGAAGTGTATACTATAGAAATTGTAAGGTCTCTCGCGGAATCGGCAGAGCAAAGATTGCTCGAATCAGGTTATAACAATATACATGTAAAATGGGGGGATGGATACAGGGGGTGGCCTGAATTTGCCCCATTCGACGCGATCATTATTACCGCCGCTCCCCCTTCGATACCTGAAGAGCTTGTCGAACAGTTAAAGGTAGGGGGTAGAATGATCGTCCCGGCAGGTTCGTTCTATCAGGAGCTTTATCTCGTGACCCGCACGGAATCGGGATACAAGAAGAAATCCTTGATGCCGGTAAGGTTTGTCCCGATGGTAAAGGGGGGAGATAAGTAAGAAGTGGAGAGGTAAGAAGCAAGAAGTGAGGAGGCAAAGATGACTTACATATCTCAGCACCTGAATGCTATTTTTCTTTTCGGGGCTACTCTTCTTTTTGGTTACCTTTTGGGGAGGGTGGCTAATTTTTTCAAATTACCCAGAATAACAGGGTATATAGTGGCCGGAATACTTATGGGGCCGAATTGCATAGCTATACTCCCGGAAAAATTTATCCAGCAATCGAATGTAATAAGTAATTTCGCTCTTTGCATTATAACTTATGCCATTGGGGGATCGCTTTATTTTAAAAGAATTAAAGAACAGGGTAAAAGTATAATATGTATGACACTTCTTGAAGCCGAGGGTGCCTTTATTCTTGTTACCCTGGGGCTTTTTATAGCACTACCTATATTGGGAAAATATTCCGGAATGAACATTAAACCGGAATATTTCCTGCCACTTGCTATTCTTGCGGGGGCACTAGCTTCTCCGACTGATCCAACGGCGGTTCTTGCTGTAAGAGAAGAATATAAAGCAAAAGGCCCGGTAACAAATACTATTCTGGGAATAGCAGCCTTTGACGATGCAACGGGTATTATAAATTTCAGTATCGCAACCGCAGTTGCAATTGCAGTCTTGGGTGGGGCTTCCGGGGGCATGACGTCAACCGTTTTAAAACCCCTGACGGTGATAGGCCTCTCGATACTTACCGGAGCTGTTATAGCGTTTCTTTTATTATTTGTTGCCAGGAAAGTTACGGATAAAGGTTCCCTTATAGTTCTTATATTCGGTTCTCTTTTTGTGTGTTTTGGATTCGCACAGATATTTAAACTCGATGAACTTTTATGTACGATGACATTAGGATGTGTAGTTGTTAACTTTGCAAGCGATCAGGACAAGTTCTTCATTTCAATAAGAGACTATTTCGAAGAATTTATTTTTGTGATATTTTTTGTTCTGGCCGGCGCACATCTCCAGCTCAACGTTTTTAAGAATTCTATTCCTATTGTTCTTGTTTTTGTGATCCTCAGGACGTGCGGGAAGGTACTGGGGGTTTTTCTGGGAGGAGTGATATCAAAGGCGCCTCTTAAAGTCAGGAAATACACTGCCTTTGGCCTTATCCCGCAGGGGGGGATCGTTGTCGGACTTGCTCTTCTTATGAGGGAAAATCCTGAATTTTCTGACATATCTTTAATTC
>JABMSC010000019.1 GCA_013204685.1 Candidatus Omnitrophota bacterium
CTGTATATAGAAAAAATCCGAAATCCTAAATCCGAAATACGAAACAAATCCGAAATTCTAAATTCAAAACATTAAACTAAAGTTTCGAATTTCGATATTGGAATTTGTTTCGTATTTCGATATTCGTATTTCGAATTTATTGTTATTTTTTGACATACAAGGACATGAACCCTGAACCCTACACCCTGAAAAAAGCGCGCCCACAATTGTGAACTTTACTTCTTGACAATATGCCTTTTTTTGTATAGCTTAAGACAAATCGATCGTTTCAGATGAGAGGGGATATGGATATGAAGAAAATCGCAGTTATATATTATTCCAGGTCCGGCAATACCGAAGCAATGGCTCGCCTGGTCACCGAAGGGGCGAGGGCAGGATCCGATATCGAGGTTGACCTGGAAAAAATAGAGGATTTTCCCGCTGAAAAGGCGCTTGACTACGATGGTCTTATAATAGGGTCGCCCACATATTATGGTGTTATGGCTTATCAGATCAAGAAATTTTTCGATGACTCGGTCAATTTTCACGGTCAGCTATCGGGGAAGGTTGGCGGGGCTTTTTCATCTGCGGCGAACATAGGCGGCGGGAACGAAACCACTATTATGGGTATTTTGGAAGCGATGCTCATACACGGGATGGTAGTCCAGGGGACTCCGACCGGGGACCATTACGGAGTTGTGAGCATCGGAAGCCCGGATAAAAGAGTGGAAAAGCAGTGCCGGGATCTGGGAAAAAGAGTGGCGGCGCTGGTTAAGAAGATAGCGTGACGGAGAGAAGGACAGGGGTCAGGGGTTAGTGCTGAGTGCTGAGTTCTGAGTGCGGAGCATCAAACGCAGCACCCAGCACTCAGAACCCAGCACTAACAAAGCGCGCCCACAACTGCGAGCTATGAACTAAACCGGATGAGAATGGAGGGAAATTGAAAAAGATATTCGTATTAGACACCAATGTAATATTACATAATCCAAATTCGCTTATTTCGTTCGGGGATAATGTTGTGCTTTTGCCTATACAGGTTCTGGAGGAGCTTGACAGGTTTAAACGGAATCATGACGAAAGAGGACGTAATGCCAGGATCGCCATACGCATGCTGGATGGTTTCCGGAAAAAAGGCGGTCCCGGGGAAGGATTTGCTCTTGATAATGGCGGTTTGCTCAAAATAGCGCTTGGGGAAGTTTCTGAAAGCATCATAAAGACGGGTCTTTCTAAAAGTGTTGTCGATAATAAGATCCTGCTTGCGGCGAACACGTGGAAGGAGAAGGGCGAAAATGTTATATTTGTGTCCAAGGACATAAACGCCAGGATCAAGGCGGATGCTTTGGGTATTACGAGTGTCGATTTCGAAAAACAAAAGGTTGATTTTGAACGTCTCTACAGCGGGTGGCATACCGTGGAAGTAGAAGAAGGCGTTATCGACAGGTTTTACAAGGAAAAGGAAACTAAACTTAAGGATGAGCCCTTTTTTCCCAATGAGTTTGCTTTTTTAGTTGATAAAGCAAATCCAAAACATACTGCGATCGCAAGATTCAAGGAAGAATTCGGTATATTGATGCCTCAAATATTCAACAAAAGTCATGTAATGTCGATAAAGCCGAGAAATAAGGAACAGGCGATGGCGGTCGAGCTTTTACTTAACGATGATATTAATCTTGTTACTTTAGTGGGATCGGCAGGAACAGGGAAAACCCTGCTTGCTATTGCTGCAGGGCTTCAAAAAATAGTAAGAGACAAGTCTTATGGGGGGCTCTTGATATCCCGTCCGGTTATGCCGCTCGGAAAAGACATAGGGTACCTGCCGGGCACTAAGGAAGAAAAACTGGAGAGCTGGATGGGACCTATATTCGACAATCTGGAGTATGTGTTTCACGCCGAGAAAAAAGAAAAAGAAATAAAAGGAAAGACCCGAACGCAGATAGAAAAATATATACGGGATGAAATAATAGTTCTGGAAGCCATGACTTTTATGCGGGGGCGCAGTATTCCTGACAGTTTCATAATTATAGATGAGGCTCAGAATCTGACTCCGCATGAGGTTAAGACTGTGGTCAGCCGGGCAGGAAGCAACACGAAGATGGTTTTAACAGGTGACCCTTATCAGATAGACAATCCCTACCTGGACTCTTCCAGTAACGGGCTTACGTATTGCGTAGAAAAGATGAAGGGGCAGAAGATGTTCGGCCATATGACGCTTACAAAGAGCGAGAGAAGCAATCTGGCTTCGCTTGCGGCGGAACTATTGTAGAGATGCAGTGCTGCGTGCCCCGTTACAAATTCCTTTGGAATTTCTAACGGGGCGTGCCGAGTGCTGGGTTTGATACTCAACACACAGCACCCAGAACACAGCACTAATAAAAAAGTAACATGCAGAAGGGTGAGGTTAAGGTTGAGAATGAGAAGGTTCAAACAAGAGTTTATCCTGATTTTTGCATCACTTATTTTTGCATCCGGTTGTTCCAGCCAGCTTGATACTCTTATAGAGGTTGACGAGAGCCAGAAGAAAATGGGAAAAGAGCTAAAATATGAAACTGCGAGTTACGAAAGGATAAAAAAAGCTGTAAGTGCGGGGGTCCTTACCGAAGGCCTCGATGCAGTACGTATCCAGAAAAAATACGGCTCTGCAGTAGTGGTTTTATCGGAAGAAGATGGATCCAGTAAGTGGGTGTATAAACCCGCCAGGGAGAGCTTCTTCACCGGGGAAAAAGTTTATCTTATTTTCAACGAGGATGACGAGTTAGTCTCCTGGGAGCAGATCCATCCGAAAAAGTGAAGCTTCAAAATTTTGTTTGTCTTACAGACAGTATTCTTTTATAATTTATTCCTAGTTTATAGCACTGGAGGGGGAATATGGGTGGCGGGCGCATAATGTTAACAAGAGAAGGGCGTGCCAAGCTGTGTGAGGAATTGGAACGCTTAAAAACTAAAAAACGGCGTGAAGTAGCAACGGCTCTGGCAGATGCCAGGGCTCACGGTGACTTAAGCGAGAATGCCGAATATGATGCTGCAAAAGAGGCCCAGGCTATGAATGAAAAGAAGATAGCTGAGATCGAAGATATTTTGATCAGAGCTCAGCTCGTGGATGATGACGCAATGCCTAAGGATGAGGCTCTTTTGGGTGCAACAATAAAGGTGAAGGATCAAGAGACCGGCGAGGAATTTGATTATATGCTCGTCTCCGAAGAGGAATCGGATTTCGAACTGAATAAGATCTCGGTGTCATCTCTGGTCGGCAAGGCTATTCTCGGGCATAAAATAGGAGACATAGTTGAGATAGAGGCTCCGGCGGGTGTGATCAAGTATGAGATCACGGAAATAAGCAGATAAAAGGCCATTATTATGAAAAAACATAATGTGAAAAAACATAAAAAGAGAAATCGCATAAAGTGGAGAAGGATGATAATCACTTTATTTGTTATTGCAGTAGTTTATTCTTTTCTGCCGATCATTCCATTCTGGCTTATAGATGGCGCGCCTGCAAGCGATAATAACAAAGCTAATGTTAAAAAGCTTGCCAACAATGAAGGGGTGTATTTTTCTTTTATTGTCTTTGGGGACAATCATGCAGGGCTTGTATTTAATGACGCAGCTACGGTTAAAGAAGTCTGGCATATGAACCGGGAGGACAGGTTTCGCAAGGTTCCTATAGATTTTGTTCTGAGCGTGGGGGATGTTGCGCTTGATGGAACCAGAAAGCAGTATGAGGCATCCAAGAAAGTGCAGAAGCTTATTAAGTATCCTTTTATAACTGCGATCGGCAATCACGACGAGAGGGACTTGTTCGAAGAATTCTATGGAGAGAAGGAATTTACCTTCAGTAACAGAAATTCCTATTTTATAGTTTTTGATAACGAAGATGGCCAGCCCAGCGAAGAGCAGTTTGCGTGGCTTGAGGATAAATTGAAGGAAGGCCAGGAATATGGTCATATATTCATAGCCATGCATAAGCCTCCCTTTGATCCATACCAGCAGGAATGGTATAACGAGGATAACAGTCCCTGGGCATACAGGTTCCGTAAGCTTTGTGCGGAATATAATGTAGATATAGTTTTTACCGGGCACAAGCATATGTTTAAGGCAGAGGAGTTTGACGGAGTGACAAATATTGTTACCGGCGGCGGGGGAATGCTTCTCGAGATCCCGGAGTCAGAAGGTGGGTACCACCATTATGTAAGAGTTATGGTAAATAATGACTATGTTACTTATGAGGTCAGAAAAGTATCTCCTCCTTTATGGGAATTTGTAACTTACTATATGTGGAAGGAAATGATATATTGGTTCCGGAATCTCTACGGCACAGGCTACATATTCAAGCGTAATACAATTATGCAGCCGCTTCGTGAAACCAAGCTTAACGATAAGGAGTATTGGCTCTGGGAGTGAGATAGATCAGGGGTTAAACCTTGCCCGACATTTCCCAAAAAAAGCCAGGTAAAAATCCTGGCTTTTTTATTGACAGAAAAGAGAGAATATGATAATATCCTATTCTCTACAGGGAAATAGGAGAATTATATGCTGGTCGGGAAAAAAGGATATTATCTTATTAAAGTAATTGTGTTTTTTGCGTTTAGCAAAAAAGACTCCTTTTCCATTAAGGAGATATCAAGGCGACTAAACATCTCTGAGAAGGTTCTCGAGCAGGTGCTTCTTTCTCTCAAGAATAAAGGAGTTTTAACCAGCAAAAGGGGCCCTAAGGGAGGATATCGTTTGCTTGCCAGGGTTCTGGATCTTACTGTATTGGATATTGTAAAAATGTCAGGTCAAAGAATAGAGATTTTGCCCGTTGAAAATATTGGCAAAAAACAGATCATTGACAACGTTCTCTCTGGTATGTGCAGAAGAGTAGAGGGGGGCATTGTATCGGAATTCGAAAATATAAAAATTAAGAATCTGGTAAGATCACTGAAGAAAGAAATTGGGGAGAAAGGATTGAGTTACAATATATAGGTAGTTGATAGAAGGAAATTGCAGCAAAGTATTTTCTAATGGGGGGGGGGC
>JABMSC010000189.1 GCA_013204685.1 Candidatus Omnitrophota bacterium
AGCATGGGTTGGGGCACATATCGCATGGGTTAGCAAAAAAAAGGCCGCTAATCCTTGAAATATTAGCGGCCCTTTAAAAACTTTCTTAGCGGGGGATTCCATATTAAGGCTCTTTCCTCGCTTGTTTGATTAACAAAAAATTATTTACGGAAGATCCTCGCCCGACGGAACAGCAGTTGCTGGATCTTGTGTAGCAGCTTCGCTTACATCTTCACCTGCATCTTTTACAGCCTGAGGAACTTGCGGAAAAGCTGCTTCCTGCCCGGCTGAAGTTCCCGAAGGAAGTCCTCTCTGGTCAAAAAGAGACCTTCCCATTCTCGAAGCAACAACACCCAAAAGCAGCGATGTGATCAAAAACACTATAGCGCTTATTTCGGTAGCCTTCTTAAGAACCGTAGGCGCCTGGGTGCCAAGCACGGACTGAGCGTTTTCCCCGCCGCCAAAAGCTTCAGCCAGTCCCCCTCCTCTACCCGCCTGAAGCAGTATGGTGGCTATTAAAAAGAAGCAAACTATGATGTGGATAGCTATTAATACAATATACATTATTATCCCTCTTTTTTAATTTCCAGAAGCATAAACCACATTAACCAATTTCATATACTCATCAATTCTTCTCTTGTTTAACGCGGTAAAGCTCTGATGTCGTTTTGATTATATCAGTAAAACTATCCGATTTCAAGCTTGCCCCCCCGATGAGTCCCCCATCGATGTCCTTCTCTTCCATAAGAACATTTATATTGTCGGGTTTAACGCTTCCGCCGTATAACACGCGTTTTTCTTCTGCAAAAGTCTTTGAGAACAGTTTCTCTAAAAGCGTCCTGATCATGGCATGAACTTCCTGCGCCTGATCCGGAGTCGCAGTTTTGCCGGTACCAATGGCCCATACCGGTTCATAGGCGATCACCAGGTCCTTCAGGAAGTTTTCATCAAAGCCTTTCAGCCCCTCTGTAACCTGTCCCTTCACAACCTCAATGGTCTTACCGGCTTCTCTCTGGCCAAGAGTTTCCCCTACGCACATTATTGGAATAAGACCACCGTCAATGGCTGCCTTTATCTTTTTGTTTACCGTCTCATCTGTCTCACCGAAATATTTCCTGCGTTCGGAGTGACCTATGATCACGTACTTACAGCCGGTACTTTTGATCATGGGCACTGAGACCTCACCAGTAAATGCACCTTCATTCTCCCAGTAGCAATTCTGGGCGCCCAGATCAATATTGCTTTCCATAAGCATTTCACCGACATCGGATAGATCTGTTGCCGGCGGGCAAATAACGATTCCCACATTGTCTACATTATAAGCATCGCGTTTTATCGAGTTCGTCAGCTCCAAAGCTTCATTGATGTCCTTATACATCTTCCAGTTCCCGGCAATAATCGGTGTTCTCATGTTTTTCTCCTAAAAAATTATTTGTCATTTAACGCCGCTATCCCGGGGAGCACCTTACCCTCAAGATATTCCAAAGAAGCGCCGCCGCCGGTGGACATATGCGACATTTTATTTCCCAGTTTCAGTTGATTAACTGCCGCGGCAGTATCCCCGCCGCCTATAACCGTTGTCGCGTCAAGTTTTGAGATGAATTTTGCCAGCTCTCTCGTACCAACCGAGAAAGGTTTCATTTCAAAAAGGCCCATTGGCCCGTTCCACACTATGGTTTTTGATTCCTTTAAGATAGCCTCGTAGCTCTTTACCGTCTCCGGACCTATGTCAAGGCCTATCCACCCGTCCGGTATATGTTCTTTTACGATCTTACGTTTTGCGTTTGCCTTTATTTCCTTAGCCACTACATGATCTTTTGGCAAGAATATACTTACATTATTTGCACTGGCCAGTTCAAATATTTTGTTGACGGTATCCTCCATGTCGTCTTCCACTCTTGAATCGCCAACCCCTTTAAGTCTTGTCTTAAGGAACGTATAAGCCATCGCTCCGCCGATCAGGAGAAAATCTATTTTGTCCAGCATGTTCTCAATAACGGGTATCTTATCCGCGACCTTTGCTCCTCCAAGCATAAGACAGAAAGGTTTATCCGGATCCCTGGTAACCTTTTCAAAATATTCTATTTCTTTCTGAACAAGAAACCCCGCGACACTCGGCAGGTATTCTGTCACTCCAACGGTTGAGGCATGCGCGCGATGGCAGGTACCGAAAGCGTCTTCAACAAAGATTTCTCCGAGAGATGCCAGCTGTTTTGCAAATTCCGGATCGTTCTTTTTCTCTTCCTTGTGGAATCTCAGGTTTTCAAGAAGAATAACATCACCTTCGGACATATTGTTCACTGCATCTTCCACATCCTCACCGATACAATCGTCCATCTTTTTCACGTTCTTCTTCAGAAGTACAGAAAGCCTGTCAGCTACAGGAGTGAGGGAAAGTTCAGGGTTATATTCACCTTTTGGCCTGCCAAGATGACTCATGAGTATCAGTTTGCCGCCATTTTCCAGGATATATTTTATGGAGGGAAGCGCAGCCACTATTCTCGAGTCATCCGTGATCTTCCCCTTCCCATCAAGAGGAACATTAAAATCGGCTCTCATCAAAACACGTTTTCCTTTTACCTGAATGTCAGTAAGTGTTTTCTTCATCCAACGCGCCTCCCAAGTGAAATTAACCCTCGTTGCTTCTGCACCGGAACAACGAGGGCATTAATTACGATGTAGCAATATTTAAAAGCTATTAACCATGCATTGTCCGACCCGAACAATACACTATTTTGCGATACGGCCGATAAGATCGACCACTCTATTCGAATAACCCCATTCGTTGTCATACCATCCAATAACTTTTACC
>JABMSC010000190.1 GCA_013204685.1 Candidatus Omnitrophota bacterium
CATAATATTATTAAACCGTCCCCTCTCCCTGCTCCACCGAATATTTCCCGGCCGGGGATACAGATCTCACTACCGTCCACTTAAATTTCCGCTTTTTGTCTTTCTCAAGAAGGTTGATAATACGCGTCTCCTTATATCTTTCGCCCTTGTTGTTATAGAGTATTTCTACCTGCGGCCTCCTCATATCCAGCTTGCTTGCCTGAATAACAAGTCCAATATCTCCGGAATCCAGTTCTACCAACGTGCCGGGGGGATAGACGCCGACCAGAGTGAAAAAATTATTCAATAGATCCGGCTGGAATTTTTTCCCGGAAAGCTTCATCATATCTTCGTATATTTTCTCCGCACCACCGTCTTTCTGATAATCGGGTTTGCGCCTTAATTTATCATAATGCTCCGAGACCGCTATCATCATACTGGCCAGATTGAGCTCCTCGCCGTAAAGTTTCCTGGGCTCTCCCGTATTATCATAGGGTATATTGTGTTCATACGTTACTATCGCGGCCAGGGTACTTATACCCGGGGTATCCAGCAGGATCTTTGCGCCATTGACATCCTGCATGAATTTCGCCTTTTCCTCTTTCTCTGTCAGCTCATCTTTTTCCTCTGACTTTTCACTGGACGTTGAGAGTTTGCCGGTATCATGCAGGAGCGCGGCCACACCGATCTCCCTCATATGTTTCCTGTCCAGACCCAGTGCTTCGGCCTGGAGAAGGGTGAATACAGATACATTGACCCCATGGGCCAGCATATTGTCATCGTGGCTCCTTGCTGAAGCAAGCATGACCAGAAGGTTCTTATTCTTCAAAAGATCCGTTATCATCCCTCCTACAAGCTGCCGGGCAGAACTCACGTTCAGAGGCTTTTTTCCCTTCAGGCCCTTGTATGACTTTGTCAGATAATCCATGCATTCATCATAGTTATCTTTGATGGCTACATCACGTTCCGCCTGTGTCGGGGGCCGGCCTTTTGCCGACGCGGCATACCCGATCTTCCCGATGGTCATGTTCTCTATTCCTGAAGCTTCAAATAATTGCTTGAATGCATCTTTCTCCTTGAGGGTTGCCGGCTTTACGTTCAAAAGCCGGACCAGCTCCTTTAATTCCTCTTTTGAAACGCCTGTAAAAAAACTTATTTTACCCACTCCGATCTCTCTTAAATGATCTATAAACCCTTTTATCCTTGTGCTGGTCTCATAAAAAGGTTTTTCCTCGAAGGCGACCTCATCCCCTATGACCCCGATCGTTGTCTCTTCAGTTTCAGACAATATCGCGTTCAGGCTTTCATGAAGTTTATCAATTGCCCCTACTGTAAGTTTATGCTTTTCTCCGTACATAGCACAGACATTAACAGTTGCTGCCAGTTCATTGATAAATCCTTCTACTTTATCCCTTTTCTTTTCTTCAGGCATCTTTGCCACCCTTATTTTCTTCTTTTATTTCAGCCTTTCCAAAACCGCTCAATTTCATTATTATTTCACACATCTTCCTGACGCGTTCACTTTTATCCCGAAGGCCGCTCTCGACCAGCGCAATGGACTTGTCGGTGCCGAGACGCCCCAAACTTGTAAGGGCCGCGATCCTGAGCTCATCCCTGGCTTTTGTGCTGAATAGGACCTTCCTCGTGAATATATTCTTCAGATGCGTGAAAGATTCCTGCGACCTGGCATGTCCACACGCTTCTACCAGGGTCAAGAGAAGATTAGGCCTCAAGAAATTCATTCTGGCGTATTTAAAAAGACGGTTGATCATCTCAGTGTTCTTAGTGCTCAAGATCACGGCTATAGCTTTTCCCTGAACGTTTTCGTTCCTTTCTTTCCTTACAAGCCTAAAGATAGCTTTTTTTTCCTCACCAGTAACCGGAATAAATCCCTCTAAACCCTCCCACCGAACTTGAGGATTTTTGTTGCTGCAGAGCTTTATTGCCACCAGATGCGATTTTTCATCGGAACATTCTTTTAATATTTTGAAAAGATCCTTGACTTCTGAAGCGTCACAGTATTCCAAACGGTCTACGACCTCATCGGCCGTTTCTTCCTTCATCTGTGATAATACAAACCGTATTTTATCTCTATATGCGGGGCTCCTTTCCGCCAGAAATGCGTCTACGAGCATGGGCGGTGACATGTGCTTCGCCTTTACAAGCACATAGGCGATCTCTTCCATCTCTTTGGTTTTGGCACCCGGAATATAGGAAACAACTCTGTTCATATTCTCGATACTGGCTATCTGCTCCAGGGTTTCTTTCGCCTCTTTGGTTACTTTATTATTTTTTTTCTGTTCCGGCCTCAACTTCTCAGACAAAAACTCCATCGATTCTTTTACCCTTGTCATGTCCCTGGAATCTAAAAGTTCCGGCATTATCCCTACCAGTTTTTCACCGAACTTTTTAAAATCCGTGTCATCATTCTCAAGCCACAGAACATTAAGAAGAAGCCATACTTCTTCTTTCTTGAGGTTATCCTCTTCCATGGACTGTACAAACTCTGTGATCTTGGGCGCAAGATTTGCTACATAGACAAGCGTGTCTATCTTTTTGTTGGCAACGGCGTCTACCGTTATCTTATACATCTCGGACATGAATTTATTGTCAGGATTTCCCTTAAAAACATCCCGTATGGACATCTGAAGTTTTGTCAATGTATCCGGATTTAAAATACGCTTACTGAACAGCTTATCAGCGACCATTGTGACAACATTCTCTGATTTCTCCGCCCCGGGGGCCAGTTTGTCAAATACCTTTAACAAATTCTCGTTTAAAGTGTCTTCGCCGCTTATCAGGTTCTCGATGAAACCGGCTATGAAATTATCGGAAAAACCCCTGGTAACCTCCTCGGCCATATCGAACTCCTGGCCCTCGATCTGAGTTTTTTCAAAGAGGCCCGTTACAAGGTCCGCATCAAGCTGTGAGATCACTTTCATGAGTTCCGTCCTGATCTTCCTGGATTCCGTGTTTGATTTTTTCTCGAAATAGTCGCATACCTTTGCTATTGTCTCACGGATATTCTTGACGGCTTCGTCGTCCTGCATCTGGTCCACGGCTTTCTTGTAAACAACGTTCAAGACCTTGGAAGCCTTTTCGGGATCTTCCAGGAAATCAACCAAAAAGTCCTCCTTTGAATCCGGAAGTCCCCCCCCTTTTGACTGTTCAACTACACTCACCAGCGCCTGCCATACCTTCTCCTCTTCTGTTTCCAATTCAGTCGTCTTACTGGTCAATAGTGCGCTGTAATCGATCTCTTTGATCTTAATATTCCGCATCGGAGGCGCATCTTTCAAGATGCCTCCCTTCTTTCTGATGACTCTGGGATTCTGCTTAATAAGCGCGAAAAAACTGTTAAGCTGGCTGTCATCTACATCTCTTTCTATAGATACGGCCAAAATACCGCGCATATGTAAATACTCAGCAACTTCCTTATATAGGTCTTTTTTCTCCTTTATGGCCGTCTTGTCCAGCAAGAGACTATCCTGGGCGACACCAATATCTATTTTTTCGGCGCCTGCAAACCACTTGTTTAGAGCATCTTTCAAATTCTTTATGGAGTGTCCAAAAAGAGGATGGTCGGGCTCATATAATACGCTATTCTTTATAGCGGTCCTAAGCTCTTTTACGACAAGGTCGAAAAGTTCTAATTTTTCCGGGGGAATTTGTTTATCCATATATAAGTATAATTATACATAATAATCATGAATATGCCAATATTACGCTGTAAGTATTATTCAGCACTTTTTATTTGCTATGAAATTGCAATTTCGTGAATTATGCACTATACTTTTAATTACAGAATAAGGAGGAAAATGAGATCGACTTTGATCGAAGACCTATATAGTATAGACGGCGTGCTTCTTGTGGAAAAAGGCGTCAAAATAACCGGAAAAACCCTTAACGAAGTCGTCCGGAAAAGGAAAAAGATATGTTACGTCAGTTTGAAAAATACCTGGATAACAAAAGACATCAAAAAAGCACTTAAGGACGAGCCCTATGAGATCATATTTTCTCCTGAAAGTATAAACAAAAAGATAATATCCACACTTAAGAAATCATCCATACCCGAAGATGCCCTGAAAGAACTTAAAAACATCAAAAGAAACCTGCCTTATACATACCATCATATACTTGTTGTCACGGCCCTGGCGATGAAGCTTTCCCTTGATAAACATTTAAAAGACAGTTTCGACGCAAAAATTGTACCCAGGATAGGCTTTGCTCACGATATAGGCAAATCAAGAATACCGCTAAAAATACTATATAAAACCACCCCGCTTACAACAAAAGAATTTAAAGAGATCAAAATGCATCCGCTTATCGGATATACTCTGATGCACTACTATTACGGAAAAGACCATAGTAAATACGATAAAGCTTCGTACGGGCATCATGAACGCCTGGATGGATCAGGATACCCCAGAGGGATCAAGGAAATGAATAAGTACTCACAAATGATAGCGGTTATTGATTCTCTCGATGCCCTGGTCTCCATCCGCCCCTACCGAAAAGCCCCATACACGATAAGAGCAGCTATTGATCACTTGATCGAAAATGCAAGAAAAGGGAAACTGAACAAAAAGATAGTGCATATTC
>JABMSC010000191.1 GCA_013204685.1 Candidatus Omnitrophota bacterium
AAAAATGATCAGCAGGACAAAAATGACCAGCAGGACAAAAAGGATCAGCAGTACAATAATGACCAGCAGGACCAGAAAGACAAGCAGGACCAGAAAGACCAGCAGGATCAGAAGGACCAACAGGACCAGAAGGACCAGAAGGATCAGCAGGAGAAAGAAAAAGAGGAGCAGGAGCGCCGGGAGCAGCAACGGCAACAAGAGCAGCAAGAAAAAGAAGAACGAGAGCGCCAGGAGCAGAAAAGACAGCAACAGCAGCAAAGGCAGCAAGAACAACAAGAAGAGCCGCAGGATTATGACGGAACTGAAATGCAGCCGCAAGATCCAGGGCAAATGACGGAAGCCGAGGCCCAGATGCTTCTTATGGGACAGGAAGAAGAAGAAAGCCGCAGACGGGCGGAACAAAGAAATGCAATTAGGGCGGGACGGCCCAAAGTGCTCAGGGATTGGTAAGTGAGGCCACAGCTTATGTCGATCTTTGATCGGCATAAGCTGTAAAGCCGAACTTACCCCGCCCTTTTATTTATTAGAATCGAAGATTCTAAATAATTTAAAAGAGCGGGGTTAAATTCGCACATATCACTTACGTCGCATTTCATGCTCCGTAAGTGATGTGCTCATTTAAAAAGAGAGAAATAATGAAAAAAACAGGAAAATTTATAATTATTTTTATAACAATATTGATGACGGCAGCAAATCTAGCCTGGGCACAGGATGAAAGGTTTGAAGCCAGCATGGAGAGAACGAAAGTTTCTGTGGGCAACCCCGTATATCTTTATCTTACTTTTCACGGGGCCAGAGACGTTGACACCCCGGATGTTCCGGATGTAAATGGTTTGCAGATAAAATATATTGGACCTGCTACCGAGGTTTCGATCGTGAACGGGAAGGTGTCGAAATCCATCACACATACATATCTGGTCATAGCCCGTAAAGGGGGGGAGTATGAGCTTGGTCCTTATTCCGTCGGATACAAGAATAAGATCTATAGGACTAATATATTAATTTTTTCGGTCAGTGACACACCTCTGCAGAAACCTTCAGCAGCAGGTTCGCCTCGCCCGGTTCCCGGGGCTGCAACAGGAGGATACCAGCAGGATGAGCAGACTTTTGACTTTGGTGATAAATTGTTCCTTGATATTGAAGTAGGAAAACGAAAAGTGTATGTCAACGAAACAGTACCTCTTACAATAACCGTTGGTGCTTATGAAATGGGGCTGAAAGATATTGAGTTCCCGGTTTTTAAAACTGACGGATTTTCTACCGGTGAGTTTGAACAGCCCGAGCAGAGCTGGAAAATGGTTCGGGGATTAAATTATAAAGTATTGGTTTTCAGACAGGACCTTTATGCTATCAAGGAAGGGGAGCATATTATAGGTCCGGCTGTTTTACGTGCTAAGGCTGTTACCAGGAAACAGCCTTCATTCAGGGCCTCTATTTTTGGCATAGATGAGTTCTTTGCCGGGAGGTTCGGGCACAAAGTCTATCCTGTAGAACTTACTTCAGGGTTAATCCCGGTGACCATTCTTCCTTTTCCTGAGGAAGGTAAACCCCGAGATTTTCAGGGAGCCGTGGGAAATTTTTCAATGGATGTGAACATCGAACCCCGGAAGGTTAAAGTGGGGGATCCTGTCACACTCCGCATTACTATACGCGGTGAAGGTAACCTTGATACGGTTACTGCCCCACGTCTTTTAGATACTGAGGATCTCAAGACGTACGAACCCCAGGTTTCTAAAGAAGGGAATAAAAAGACATACGAACAGATCCTTATTCCTAAATCAGTGGATTTGAAGAAAATTCCCGAAGTTACGTTCAGTTTTTTCGATCCCAAAAGAGAGAAATACCAGACCCTGAAGAGGGGGCCTTTCCCTATAGAGGTATTGGAGCGTCCCGAGTCAGAGCGGGTTGTGAAGATGGTTTCTATGCCGGGCGTGGAACAGATGCTGTATCCCCAGGAGGAACTGGGCCAGGACATAATCCACATAAAAGAAAGCACGGGAAGGCTGCAGAGGCGTGGATCATATCTCCCGGGCCAGTGGCTATTCTGGATAGGACAGATCATTCCTTTGATGCTTTTTGTTTCTTTTTACACTGTTTATAGCAAAAAGAAAAGGATGTCGCAGGACAAGAGTTACGCTCGCTTCTTGAAGGCCCCCAAAAGGGCCCGGAAGGGCTTGCAGAAAGCAAAAACATATTTAGCCAGGAAAGATATGCTTTCGTTCTATGACGCGATATTCAAAACACTTCAGGAATATCTCGGGGGAAGGCTCAATATCCCCAGGGGGAATGTCACCATACAGGTAATACGGGAAAGGCTCCGGCCTGCCGGCTGCGATGAAGAAATCCTGAGTAAACTCGAAGAAGTCTTTTCTAAATGTGAGATGGCCAGATATGCTTCATCTATCCCTGAGGGGGCTGAAGCATATCAGATGATGGAAGATGTCAAAAAGATAACCGGGTATTTAGAGAGGATAAAAATATAGCTTGTAGTTAAGAGCTGACAAGGAATGGGTAGATCATGAGGATGATTAATTTTGTAAAAATAAGTTTTTTAGTTATGCTGTTCGGCGTCTGTGCAGGCGGGACTTTATGCTTCTCTGAAAACCTGACCACGGAGGAGCTTTTCAGCCTTGGTAATGACTTTTACGAAAAAGGTGAATATGGCAGAGCTTTAGCTGAATACGAAGAGGTGCTTAAGCGCGGTCATGAAAGCGGAGCTCTTTATTTTAACATTGCCGATGCTTGCTTTAAGGAGGGGCAGCTGGGAAAGGCTGTCTTAAATTATGAACGAGCTAAGATCCTGCTTCCGCGTGATGCGGATATAATAGCCAATTACCGGTTTGCCCGTGCAAGCATAAAAACTAAAATCATCGCTCCCAGAGGAATATGGTCGTGGGGCCCATTAAAAACATATTCCGGAAAATTAAACGTTAATGAATTTACATGGTTTTCGAGTATTTTATATTTATTAATACTGCTATTTCTTTCGGTTACTATCGTACGGGCCAATATAACCACTTTTCAAGTGTCAGTCATCGTGCTCATGTTTTTTCTTATAATCCTCAATGTTGTTGTGATTGGCCACAAACTTCAGGTTATAAAAAAAGGAGCTATTACCATCGTTCCAAAGGCTGAGGCGATGTTCGGCCCCTTTGATTCGGCGACAAAGTTTTTCACATTGCATGAAGGCGTGATGGTCACGGTTCTTAAGTCTAAGGATGATTGGTACAAAGTGAGACGTGCTGATGATAAGGTTGGCTGGATCCACAAGGATGCGGTAGAGAAGATAACGGGGGAATGAGTAAGAAGTAAGTATTAGGACTATGTGCTGAGTGCCGCGTGCTGGGCGCTGAGTATCAGACCCGGCACTCAACACTCAGAACTCAGTGCTAACAAAGCGGGCCCATAACTATGATAAGTAACTTTAACGAAGGATAATCAATGTCAAAATCATTTAAAGAAAAATTACAGACTGATATAATCCTCCTTGATGGAGCGTTCGGGACTTACTTTCAGGCACTTGGGCTTAAGGACGAGCTTTTTAAGGACAAACCCGGATGTATGGAATATTTATCCATAGCGGCGCCTGACTTTGTGAGCAGGATCCATAACGATTATCTGGAAGCGGGCAGCGATGCGGTCGAAACAAATACTTTCGGTGGGAACGCTATAAAGCTTTCCGAATACGGTTTAGAGAAAGATGCTTACCAGATCAATCTGGTATCGACTAAGTTAGCCCGTGCTGCAGCTGATTCCTTTTCGGATGAAGACAATCCCCGCTATGTTGTAGGAAGCATGGGGCCCACAGGGAAACTTCCTTCTTCTCGGGATCCTGTTCTCGGGGATGTTACATTCGAGGAAATAGAGAAGACTTTTTACGATCAGGCGCTTGGGCTTATTGACGGAGGGGCGGATGCCCTGCTTATCGAAACGGGTCAGGACCTTTTGGAAATGAAGGCTGCTGTCATCGGGGCTAAAGAAGCGCTTAAAGCGCGGGGCAAAGATCTGGCGGTAATGGCTCAGTGCACGCTTGCTAATAACGGGCGCATGCTCTTGGGTACGGAAGTGTCGGCGGTCATGGCTACATTGGGATACCTGGGAGTCGATGTGGTAGGTCTTAACTGCAGTACAGGACCGGTAGAGATGGAGGGGGCGCTCCGCATGTTAAGTGATAATTGTTCCACTTTTATCTCCTGTGTTCCGAATGCCGGTTTACCTGTTGAGGAAGAAGGCAGAACCGTTTATCCCCTTTCGCCCCGGGAGATGGCGGGGATCATATCAGGCTTTGTGAAGAAATACGGAATAGATGTGGTAGGAGGGTGCTGCGGCACGAATCCCGAACACATTCGTGAAATTAAGAAAGTATTACGGAAAGCAAAAAAACGGAAAAAACCCACGAATACTTTTTATTCCAGTTTTTATCGAGGGTTCGATCTTAAGGAAAAGGATCGTCCCATAAAAATAGGAGAGCGCATTAACACGCAAGGATCCAGGAAAGTGAAGGAACTCTTGGAGGCCGAAGATTATGACAGTGTGGTTGAGATAGGGAAGAACCAGCAGAAGTATGGAGCGGATATCCTGGATGTATGCAGCGTGCTTACTGAAAGATCCACCGAGGAAAGGGATTCGGTTATTCTTTCAAGGAGCCTGTCAGAAAGTGTGCAGATCCCCATTATGATAGATTCGACCAGCTCTGATGTAATTGAAGCAGCTCTTGAGGCGTATCCCGGGACAGCGTTCATCAATTCGGTAAACCTTGAAGATGGGGGACAGAAGGTTCGCAGGATATTCGATTTCGCGAAAAAACATGCCTCTTTTGTTGTGAACCTTGTGATCGATGAAAACGGCATGGGTAAAACTGTCGCGAGAAAACTTGAAATAGCTCAGCGTTTGTATGATATAGCAACCGAAGAATACGGTCTGGAGCCGCATCGACTGCTTTTTGATATGTTGGTTTTCACGCTTGGCACAGGTGAGAAGGAATACGCCGACGCTGCCGTAAATACTATGGAAGCGATAAAACAGTTCAAGAAACAAAATCCCGATGCGCTTACCGTTCTGGGGGTAAGCAATGTATCCTTTGGTCTTTCAAAAGAAGCCCGGAAGGTGCTCAATATGGTGTTTTTGCATCATGCAGTCAAGTCGGGACTGGATACGGCAATAGTGAACCCGATCGAATTTATTTCGTATAAAGATATACCCCGAAAAGAAAGAAAACTGACGGAAGACCTGCTTTTTAATAGAGATCCAGAAGCGCTTACCCGCCTGGTAGAATATTTCGCGCAGAAAAAACCGGTAGGGGAAGCAGCTCAAGCCCTTTCAGCTGCGAGAGATCTCAGTATTGAGGAAAAACTTAAAAAATGTATTCTCGAACGTAATAAATCCGGAATTCTGCCGCTTGTAGACGAAGCGATGAAGACACATGCCCCGGAAGACATCGTAAACAACATACTTATGGATGCGATGAAGGAGGTCGGGGACCGGCTCGATTCCGGAGAGATGGTACTGCCTTATGTCCTGCAGTCAGCGGAAGTGATGCGAAAGGCAATTGAATACCTCAGCGGGTATATGCCGAAAGAAAAAGCAGGGAAAAGGGGCAAGATCCTGTTAGCTACCGTTTTCGGGGATGTGCATGACATAGGTAAGAATCTTGTGAAAATGATCCTGGAAAATAACGGCTTTTCGGTGATCGATCTCGGCAAGCAAGTGTCTGTTGAAAAAATAATTTCCGAAGCGAAAAAACACAAAGTCGATGCCGTGGGGCTAAGCGCGCTTTTGGTCTCGACTGCACGCCACATGAAAACATGTGTGCAGTCAATGTGTGATGCAGGGCTTGATTACCCCGTACTTGTAGGTGGTGCGCCCGTAAATAAGAAGTTTACCGCTGATATTTCCACTTTAAAAGATAACAGCATATATAAAGGCGGCGTTTTTTATGCAAGAGATGCCTTCACGGGACTAAAGATCATGCAGAGTTTGATGGATACAGATAAAAGAGAGACAACTATGGCAGAATATGAAAAACAGTTTGAAGAAACTGCACAGGCTTCGGGCTCCGGGACCCAAGCCCGTACGCCTGACGCCGCATCCCGCACGCCGCATTCCGGGGACACCCCCGTTCCGCCCTTTTTCGGTGTTCGTGCTCTTTCTAACATTCCGGTAGATGATGTTTTCAAGTATCTTGATGAGCGTATGGTTTTTGAGATAGCATGGGGGGCGACGATCAAGGATAAGCTTGAGAAAAAAAGAATAATAGATGAAGAATATAGACCCCTTCTCCACGAGCTTAAAGAAGAAGCGCTGCGTAAAGGCTGGCTTGATCTTAAAGCAGTTTACGGATATTTTAAGTGCCGCATTACCGGTGAGGACATGGAAGTAATTGACGAGGCAGGGACCTCTTTGGAAACATTTCATTTTGCCAGAGGCAAAGATGAAAAAGCGATCGCCTTGAGTGATTATTTTTCAAAAGGAGAAGAGGGTGACGTTGTCGTTTTTCAGGCTGTTACAGCAGGCAAAAAAATATTTGATGCTATTAATGGATTTAATAAAAATAAAGAGTTTACCAAAGCTTATCTTCTTCACGGCATGAGCGTAAATCTTGCTGAGGCGCTGGCGGCTTACCTGCATGACAGGATCCGTGAGGAGATGGATCTTAATAAGGACCAGGGCAGGCGATACAGCCCGGGATATCCTCTCTGGAAAGACATGAAAGACCAGGAAAAGATCTTCCGGCTTTTGGGTGTTGAGGAGAGAATCGGTGTCCGGCTTACAGAGGGGTATCAAATGACGCCGGAAGCGAGCACTACCGCTATGATCGTGCATAATGATAGGGCGGAATACTCTGCCAGCCCCTTCGATTAATAGAGGCAGCAAAAAAGGAGCGATAAATGGAATGTAAAAAAGATAAAAATACGGCAATGTGCAATTGTTCATATAATCCGTGTCCACGCAAGGGGATCTGCTGCGAATGTTTGCAATATCATCTGAATTCAAGTCAGGTTCCGGCGTGTTTTTTTCCGGATGATGTGGAAAGTGGATACGACCGCAGTATTGAGAATTTCATAAAAGTATATCAGGAAAGAAAACATCTTTGAGGTTACTAGAGGTAGGGGATCCGCAGTGTATTCCGTCCTCAAACAGTCCTCGTCCGCCTGCGGCGGACTGCGGAACTGCGGGCGGAACAC
>JABMSC010000192.1 GCA_013204685.1 Candidatus Omnitrophota bacterium
AAGACTTTTCGTTCACGCTCGGTAAGGGTTACCAGCACCCCTTCCATCTGCTCTTTAAGCATGGCGTAGGCTGTGGCATTCGCGGGAGAAATTGCCGATTTATCTTCTATAAAATCCCCAAAACTTGTATCGCCTTCATCCCCTATTGGTGTTTCCAGTGATATCGGATGCTGGGCGATCTTTATTATCCCCCTCACCTTATCAACCGGTATCTTCATCGCCGCTGACACCTCTTCAGGGGTAGGTTCCCTTCCGTTTTCCTGAACAAGAGCCCTTGAGACCCTTACCAGTTTGTTGATCGTCTCTGTCATATGAACGGGAATACGTATAGTCCTTGACTGATCCGCTATCGAACGGGTTATCGCCTGGCGTATCCACCATGTTGCGTAAGTACTGAATTTATACCCTCTTTCATATTCAAACTTATCAACTGCCTTCATGAGCCCCATATTGCCTTCCTGGATAAGGTCGAGGAAAGACAGGCCCCTGTTTGTGTACTTTTTAGCTATGCTGACCACAAGACGGAGGTTGGCAGCAACAAGCTCTTTCTTGGCTATAGTGTATGCTTTTGTTATTTCATGGATCTCTTCGGTCAGGTAAACGACCTCCCCGGCTGGAATCCCCAGTTTTCTGATAAGCGTTCTTGCGAGGTTCTGCGCCTCTTTCAGCTCTTTCTTTTTGCGCGTTTCCTTCAGTTTTTCGGCTCTATTCTTTGCCAGGCGCGCCTTATCCATCGGCCCCATTATCTCTTCCGCTACTTTTTCAGCCAGCGCGATTGAAACCTTAAGCTTGGCCATAAGCTTCATAATAGTCGGAAGTTTTGTGGACTTCTTCAGCCTCGCAATGATATCCTGTTTGCGTTTTTTAAGTTTTTCGGGATCCGCTACGGCCTTAACGTCCAGAACGTCATCCAGATTGTAATCGCTCTCTATGACCTCCTCTATCTTTTTAATTACAAGATCGCGCCCTATGATTATTTTGAACACTATCTCTTTCAATTCCTTTTCGTTCTTTTTTATCCTTATTGCCAGGTCTAGTTCTTCTTTTCTGCTTAAGAGGGGTATCTGTCCCATCTGTTTCAGATACATCTTTACAGGATCATCTATCTGAACAAACTTACGTGATTTTATCCTTTTTTGATCCCTTTTTACCGCAAGAGGTATCTTTTCGAGATCTTCTTCAGAGTCTACCACCTTAATATTGGCGGTTTGAAGAGCCGCCATAACTTCCTCGACCTCCTCGGGAGAAACTGCGTCTTTCGGAAGAATATCGTTCACATCGTCATAGCTCAAAAACCCCTTCTCTTTACCTGCCTTTACAAGCTTGCGGATTACGGCTGACTTGCTGACTTCCTTGCCTTCATGTATACCAACCTCTCCGCTGCGGGCCAGCTCTTTCTCGGGTCTTGGAGTCTTCTTAACTTTTTTCGGCTTCGGCGCTTTTTTAACTTTCTTCGCTTTCGCCGCCGTCTTAGCTTTTTTCACCTTTGGCGTTTTTTTAACTTTCTTCGCTTTCGGTGCTTTTGTTTTTTTCTTTTTTACTGCCATATTACACAACCTTCTCTTTGTGAAGTTTATTTATTTCAACAAGCAACTTCTTGACCTCCGCGTCATCGCTCGACTCCTGCGCTTTCTTAAGCCTCAAGGTCAGACCTTTAAGTTTATCTTCCTTGTTTTCCTTGCGAACACAAAATATGCAATCAATTAAAGCTTTCCCGGGGTCCTGTGTTATCTCAGCTTTGGCAAGGGCTTTAACGAGAGCTTCCCGGGCGGGTTCATCCTGCTGGAATCTGCTCAAGAGCTTTCCGGGATTTATCCGGTCTTCTCCTTTGTCAAAAAGTTCACCCACAACATCAATGATCTTTTTTATGCTGGAATCCTGGAACTCTCCCGGCGCCAGTTCTTCCCGCATACGCAAAAACAGCTTCTTGTCCAAGACAGCAAGCCCCAAAAGATGCAGCTCGCTGTTTTTGTAGTTATAAGACTTTTTGTCAGGCTTCTCTTCAGTTTCATAATGATAAGAATAGTCCGGTTTGACCTTCCCCATTTCATGCCTGAGGGACGCTTCGTGAACACCTAAGCGTTCAGCGAGACGCCTCAGGTAATCCGACTGCACCACGGCATTGTCGACTTTGGTGATCGTCGGCAGCATCTCATCGACTATACCGCCGATATTTCTTTCACCCAGTCTCTGTATTAAAACATCCAGTTTGTATTCAAAGAGGCCCTTTGCGTTATCTATTACGCCGTAGAATGCTCCCGGTTCGTTGTTTCTCACGAAACTGTCAGGGTCCTCTCCCTTAGGGAGTGTCGCGATCTTAACGTTCATCCCTTTTTCTATAAGGACGTCCAGGCCGCGCAAACTTGCAGATTCACCGGCCTGATCTGAATCGAAAACCATAACAGCTGTCCCGGTATATTTTTTCAGCATGCTGACCTGTCCGGGGGTGAGCGCCGTTCCCGAGGTAGCCACCAGATTCGTCACGTCATACTGAAAAGGCATGACGACATCCATATACCCTTCCACAATAACCGCGCAACTTTTTTCCCGTATTCCTATCTTGCTGAAATTAAGCCCGTAAAGAACGTTGCTTTTGCTGTAAATGATCGTCTCGGGGGTGTTGATGTATTTCGGAAGAGAGTCATCCAACACCCGCCCGCCGAATCCGACTACATGTCCCCGCTCATTAAAGATCGGGAAAATTATCCTGTTCCTGAACCTGTCATAATCCCCTTTTCCTTTTTCGCTCAGGATCGTAAGCCCTGCTTTTCTCAAGAGCTCTACCGGTATTTTTTTGCCTTCGCAATGTTTCCTGAGGCTGTCCCATGCCTCCGGGGCAAAACCGACCTTGAACTTACTCAATGTCTCGGAATTAAACCCCCGCTTTTTCAGGTAATCGAGAGCTCTCTTACCTTTATCGCTTCGAAGATAGTTGTGGTAGAAGTCAGCCGCTAACTTATTGATGTCATAAAGTTTGGAAGCAATCGAAGCGCCCTCTCCTCCCGGCTTCCTGTCATCCGGGATCTTTACCCCGGCGCGGGCCGCCAGACCCTCGATAGCCTCACGAAAACCGGTGTTTTCGTATTCCATAATAAATCTGATGGCATTGCCGCCCGCGGAACAGCCAAAACAGTGGTATATCTGCTTATCGGGGCTGATCACGAACGAAGGGGTCTTTTCGTCATGAAACGGACAATTCGCCTTAAAATTCCTGCCGGCTTTTTTGACAGGAATATATCCGGAGATAACCTCGACTATATCGATCCTATCTAAGATCTGATCTATGATTTCCTGCGGTATCATTCCCATAGCATTCTCATTATCAGCACATGTGCCGACAATTACTTTCTCCTTATCCTCCTGAAACCGGAACATTCAATAAAATTCAGTCTTCCCTTTTTCTCTATTGCGTCAAACAAAAGATTCATCCCCAGATTATCGCTTGCGATGTGCCCTGCGATAACATACTTTATAAATTCTGTCTTAGCAAGTTTGTATCCGGACTCTTTGCAGTGCATGCCGACCATTGTCTTGATCCCGGACTGGGAGAGCCTACCAAAAACCTTATCCGGAGGAGAAGTTCCTCCCGTCATATCAACAAAGATCTTTCCGGCATCATCTTTCTCTTTTCCGATCAATAGATAAGGCCCCGCACCCTTGCTCATGCCATCGGCGTATTCGGGTATGCCCTTCAAGATGGAGAGAACATTTTTTAGCTTTTTCGGCTTCTTCGCATTAAAAAGCTTCTGCAGATAACTGGCTACACAGTTATCCGCAACGGTATGCGTGCACATAAAAGGAATGCCAAGAAGCTGTGCGGCATCCTGAGCCCTCGTATTGTTTCCGGAAGATACTCCGCGGGCCACTTCCTTCATCCGGTCTTCCATCAGCCCCTCCGACACTTCCTCTGTAAGGCCATATTTCTGCCAGAGACCCGGCTGGATCGCCATCACTTCGTGCAGCTGAGCAAGCGCTCTTCCTGAAGGATGATGTGAGATAACAAGATCCACATCAACACCTTTTTCGTGCAGCTTGTCGGCCAAAAGCAATTCTGCTACACCGATATCTACCCCCACCATTATGTTTTTGATCTCTTCGGAACCGGAACCGCATAAAATGCGGGTATCCGCATATGGATTTTTAAGCCGCTCTTTGTCAAAAGCCTTCTTATCTGCTCCGGTAGATTTTTTATATTCGGCTTTGACTTTCTTGATCCCGGCATCGATCGTTTTTTGGGAACGCTGGTCTTCCTTTAGGCCTTTACTTACGGCAAGTTCATAAATTGTTTCAAGTTTCATATCTTTTCCTTTTTGTTGTATGTGATCCGTATCCCGGGTTACTCTGATCCCTTCTTTTCATCAGCACTCAGAATTTCGTTCAGGACCTCGTCCTGGCTTTTCTTCTCCGGAATACCAATGGCACCCGAAATCCATGCATATATACCTGCGTCCATTTCGATAAAGATCATAGCGAATTTTGAATTTTCAGTAACAGCAAGTTTTGCGCTTTCGACGGGTATAAGCAATAATGCTATTCCAATAACACCAAATAACATAAATGCCCGGAAAGAAGCCACCAGTGCCCCCCCAACCCTCTCAAGCATAGCAAGTTCTTCTCCGGCTATAATGCTGAATATTCTTTCCAAAAATTTAAATGCTACAAATACTACAATTGCAATAGCACAAAAAGACAATGGTCTTGCCCAATCCTGCAGTTTAAATCCAAAAATTGCTTCCGATACAAAACCATAATATCCAATGGAAATATAAACCAGTGCAATGTAACCGACCAGGGACACAAGTTGACTGCTTACGCCAATCCTTGATCCTTTATAAAGCATTGCCAATAAAAGAATTATAAATAATACATCTATTAAACTTATGTTATGTAATATGTCCGGCAAATCTATACCCCTTTAATGAAGCCAAAGTATATCATATTATAATAGGGTTGTCAAACTGACCCAAATTACCCCTGCAAAACACAATAATAGACTTTCGTTACATTAACTGCTGGGCATTCTTGTATTTTAATTACATCTCATTACCCATTTACACTAAAAAACTTAAAGAGCTCTCTTTTTGTTTATTAACTCGTTTCTCCTGCCTCTTTTTTATGCAAAAACTCCTTTTCCTGCCATGAGACAAGAGCTGATCTTATCAAGATCATCAACCTCTATCTTTACAATATCCCCTTTTGATCCTTCAAACCCATATATTTTGGTCCGTAGATATTCGCTTGTGTATCCTTCAAAAATACCTTCTTCTGATCTTTTTTCTACCAAAACTTCAACTTCCCTGCCCAGAAAACGCTCACAAAACTCTCCCTTAAGCGCTTCCCCTTTTTGTATCGTTTCCTCAACCCTGTGTTTCGTTACATCTTTCGGCACCCTATCTTTCATCTCAAATGAGGCGGTGCCTTTTCGATCACTGTAACTGAAAACATGAAGCCGTGAAGGTTTTATATCATTCAAAAAAGCTAATGTTTCCCTGAAAGACGCTTCCGTCTCTCCCGGATGGCCCACAATAACATCCAGGGAAATCCCAATATCAGGAATGTAGCTTCTTAGTTTTCTGACTAAACTATGAAATTCGCGAGTGCCATAGTTTCTATTCATCCTCTTCAACATATCGTCGGAACCGCTTTGTAGAGGAAT
>JABMSC010000193.1 GCA_013204685.1 Candidatus Omnitrophota bacterium
ACCATATTCTGTCATGCAGCACCAATAGGCGTATAGAAACCTGAATATTTTGCCGATTAGTATACCCTTCTCCCAGGCTTTCCGATACCAGTGTTTCGGATCCGCCTTGAAGGGATAGATGTCCGCCATTAGGACGTCCGCCCCGCAGCGGCGCCAGTCGGCGTAGTCACGGCCCGAATTTACGTTGGCGATGCAAATATGGATGGGCTTCTTGCTGTGCTTCTTAATTTTATCCACTGTGAGTTTCATCAATCCCGGCGTCATATGCGGATCCATGTTAGGTTCGTCGGGTAAATAGAATCCTAGAACCTGCGGATACGGATCGAATTCAACAACGGCCTTCTCAAAATCCCATTCGGGATTGATCTGCACCAGGAATTTCAGCGTCGTGTTTCTGATCAGATCCATCTCCTGCCCGTGGTCGGCGATGAGTGCGTTAAATCCCAATCGCCGGATTTTTGTATAATCCTCAGCCTTTTTGACTTGGTATATTCCGTTCATTTTTTTCTCCTTATTTTGTTTTCCTTAAAATTCGCAAACTCGTCGATAATGCAAATTTCTGCATTTCGTCCCCTTAATTTAGATTGTCTTGCCATTTGCGGCTTTATTATTTTCTTCAATTCAAACATAAACGCGCCCTTTATTGTGGCGAGGCAAAAAGTCTGGCCAACCTTCATTTTTTTTAGCTGACTGCAGCAGAACTCGTTGGCAAAAAACTTTTTATATGACCCTCGCGTCCACCACATTGGTGTTTTAGAACCCTTTCCGATTTGTTTTATAAATGCTTCCTGCAATTTCGTTGGCTTAAAAGCCAAGATTTTCTGATAAAATTCTATATCTGAAAAATTTAGATTTTTTTCTTTATTCTTTTTTTTCATGATTTAATCTCGGATATTTTGGAACAATATAAATCCAATCCGTTATGTCTTTCACGCCGCCCCCTTCTGGATGAGGGTCATGTACCATTTCTGTTTTTAAAAATACAACTGAATGCATTAAATTCCGTGGTGACATTCCTGAAACAATACAATAAACATCAGGACAATAAGGTTTTGTTTCTCCTTCCCAATTGCTTATTGCGACAAAATCAAGATTATATTGAACAAGCCATTTTTTATATTTTTGATACCAAGTACCTTTGGGTTCTAGGAAACAAGGAATTTCTTCTATTGAACATTCTAAAATAGAAGCGATGCAAGCTGAAAAACAATTTCCCTCCAATTTGCCAAATTTAGTCTGAAAAACTGGTTTCACTACGCATCCCCCTCAAACCAACTTGGCTTCATCTCCTCAACATCCGTCTCAACTTTTTCCTCCGTGTCCTTTTTCCCGTCGTGGTTGTAGTTGCGCAAATGGTCCAGAAACGACTCCGTCGGCCTGAGGTAGCTTCCCGCGCGCTTAAACGCGTTCAGGTTGATGAGCTTGTTCATCAGGTGCTGCTTGTCGGCGGGTGCCGTTACGCGGAAAATGTCGTAGATGTCGCTCTTCTGGAAGCTTGGATTACGCATTAACTGATCCCTGATATGATCTTTAGAAATGGCGTTTTTAATAACATCAACATTTTCAATGTCCCCCAACTGCGCCAGTTTGCGCTCGAGCTCCGAAAACGAGTCGTACGCGAGCGATGTGGAGGAGTAAAACGCGTCAAGCTTCTTGGCCACAAGCTCAACGTGCTCGGGCTTGACGACTATCTGCTCGCCCGTCTCGTCGCACGAGAAAAACCGCGCGGCGCACGCAACAGCGGTCTTGGCCAAAATCTTGTGGTGTTCTGCCTCAAGCACCAGCGGAATCCCCGACCAGTATTTCTTTACGTGGACCTTCACGCACTCCACGATCCGCGTTACAGCCATGTCCTCGAACTGCACCTGGTGCGGCTTGCGGCTCCACGCCCACGTCACCAGCTTGTGGCAGCGGTCGGCTGTGAATTTTCGCGGAAGTTGCGCCTGTCGCATCTCGTATATCTTCTCCTGAACGTCCTTGTTCTTCCTGACGCCAAGCGCAAAGTCCAACCTTGCAATGTCGGCATTTTCCCCGATAAGCTCCGGAATCGAGCGGACCGGCTGCGAATACTCGCTCAGCCACTTCGTTTGTGGATTGTTGTCGGACGACACTGGGTTCGAGAGCATCAGCAATCTCGTTCTCGCAAGCGCACGGCCGCCCTGAATCTTAGTTATGTCCGCAACGCCGGAGGAGCGCACACCGGAAAGCTGACCGATTGTTATCTTCCTGTCCTTCATGCCGGAGATCTCATCCAGTATCACCGCGCGCCTGTCGTTCCTTACCAGCGCGCCCCATGTAACAGACCAGTTCTTGCCGCCAACCTGCTGCGTGCCGCCCACCAACCCGGCGAATGTCGCGCCCTCGGCGGATATTATCTCGCCCGCGCGGTAGTGCTGGATCATAAACTCGGCGGTGGTGGATTTGGCCGTCCTCGTGTCGCCGATCACAAGCGCGTCCATCCACCCCTTTTTAACCATCTCCCCGCGGAGATGAAAGCTTATCACGGAGTGGAAAAACAGGTCGAGCGCGAAGAAGTAATCGCGCAGCTCGTACCTCTTCCAGTATTTCTCATATTCGTCATAAATGTCGTCCAGCTTCTTTTCAAGCCCCTTCAGCCCGTCGGCCTGAAACACCGTGAGGTCCTGCTTCATTTCCGGAGTCATCTTAAACTTGTCTATCGACTGCTCGGCCGGCTCCGCCTTGTAGATTATGAATGTTACCTCCTGCGAGAGGGGGTGCGGATACATCACAGCGAAAAATCGGTACGGACGGTTGGCCTCGATCCCCTTGACGAGAGAGTACGCCGTCTGGTGGATCAGTTCGTAGGTGATGTCGGCCTTCCACTCTATCGTGTCGGTCAGCGTGATCTCCTCCACGTTCTGCATCTTCAAAGTCAGATTGACAATCTTGACGCAGCGGTCGGGGAATCCGATCTGGCTCGCTATGGCGCGCTTCTGCATCATCTCGGAAACGTCTATAAGCGACAGGATCTCCTGGCTGCGGTGGTCGAATGTCAAAGTCTTGGTCTTCTCTATTAGGGGGCACCCGCCGCACGTCTTGTTCCTCTGTCCGCCCTCCTTCGTTTTCTCGCACGAGGCGACAACCTGCTGCGGAACAACGTAGGGGACGTACTTCTTGCCCTCCACTGTGGCGGCAAACCGGATCGGCTTGGCGTAGTTTTTGGACTCCCGTGCGCCGGGAAACGACACGTCCATGGGCTTGTCCTCGTCGTCGCTCTCCTGCATGGCGTGAAGCGTCTTGACCGATTCGCTGACATGGTACGGCTTTGCTGCCGCAAAAAACTCCTCAAACTTTTTTTTGTCCCACTTTAGGTGTATGGCAAGATCCGACAGGTCCTTGGTTATCCTCTCGTGCTTTTTCTTGAAAAGATACGGCAGCCGCGGAGGAAGGGCTATGCTGACCTCCTTGGCGTATGGAAGAAGCGTCGCCGCCCGTTGTTTCCCGCCGTGGATGCCCTCCTTGTCGTTGTCGTAGGCGATGATCACCTTCAAATCCTTGAAGTACCTGTTCCAGTGGTCGCGCCACGTCCCGGCTCCGCTGGTCCCGGTGACGGCGTTAAACCCCATCTGGTGGCACAGGATGGCGTCCCACTCCCCCTCGCAGACGATTATCGTATCAAGCTCCTTTGCGAACACCGAAAGGGGATATAATCGTGCCGTGCCGTGCCCGCGGAAGTTTATAATCTTGAAAGACGGATTTGACGGCATGGGATGGTACTTTCTCACATTGACAAGCTGGTTGTTTGAGTCGTAGATGGGAATCCAAATCCTGTCCTCGACTATCCCGATGTTAAACTTCTCAAGGATGGGAAGCTCAAGGTTTCGCTGGTTCCTGAACCAGGTTAGGATGGGCTCGCTTCTTTTTAGCGCCTCACGGGATTTCTCAATAATCTCGGCGGATGGCAGCGGCTCCTTTTTCTCCTCATCGATCTTGTCGCTGGCCTTGATCAGGGTGGGCGCGTACCTCTGCGCAAGCTCAAGCGCCGCGTCCTTCAGGCCCGCCTTGCCCTCCTTTTTCTGATAGAACGCGATTATCCCGCCACTAAATCCGCAGACGGGCGAGTAGCACTGGAACCAGCCGGAATTGAGGTTTATCGCAGCGCTTTTCTTCGGCGCGTGTCCAGCACTTGATCTTTCATTATCCGGATGAAAGCAGCAAAACGTCTGCGCCCAGCCGGAGGGATTGGGACGGAGGGACTGAAAATATTGCTCGTAGAATTCCCTGTACGGGATATGGTCCTGAAGCTGTTGAAAATCTACATATGGCATTGATTAATTTCTTTCATTAAAATCCAAATATCTTATTTAACTTTGAATGTTTTTACTAAACCAAAGACTATTATTTCATTTGGTTTGGGAAATCTTTTTTTAGAGCCGATGATTTTTGAATAAATATCCGTATCCATCTTATGAACAGAAGCAGCACCTTTAAAATCTTCTTTTACAAAACGATTCCGCTTAATAACCTGTAGAGCCTTCTTCTTTGAAAGGGTATAACTCACACTTGAATCAAAAAGATTGTTTTCAATTCTGAATAGGTACATCATCTTACTTCTCCTTCACTCTGTTCTTCTCGCCGTACGGACCGCTTGCAAAGCAATCGTTGCACGCCCACGTCTGCGGGACCTGGTTGTTTAATAACGATTTGCCGCCGCAGTCTAGGCATATGGATGGCATCTCCGCCACCCATCCTATTATTACTTTATCTGTAGGGGCAGGCGGCTGCACTTCCGGTTCCGGCTCCGGTTTCTCGGGCGGAACCGCTGACTCAATTTCAATCTCAATTTTGCTTTGTTCAAGCGCTTTCTTGAACGTCTCGCCCTCTTCCTGTATTACAGGATCAATCTCCTTCGCCGCGTCGCCGCCCAGATACTGCGCGATTATGTGCAGTAGCATATTCGACAATGTCCGATGCTGCTTCTTCCCCTTCTCCATCAGCCTCGCCTTTATCGATGACGGTAGGCGGAATGTCACCATTTCGGTAGTCGCCTTCTCCTTAATTTGTTCGCTCATTTATTTCTCCTTTACTTTTTTAATTAATTCCAATCTACAATGGGTTATCTTATATTCTGTTAAATCCATTTTATCTAATAAATCCTTATCAGCAATTTTAGAAAGAGAATAAGTAAATTCTTTAATTTCATAATCGGGAGAAATGTCATTTAATTGCATCAGCGCTTTTGCTACATCTTGAGGCTCAGCATCAATAATAATTTTTTCAGTTTTTTTCATCTTATTTCCCCTTTCGCCATCTTCATCCGTCGGGCAAATTCACATAAAAGGAGAGAATCGCATTGCCCGTCTTTTATTCTCCCCCTCGGAGTTTTAAGTTCTATATTCGGGAATAAACTACATGCCTTATCATACGCCACATGCTTCGTATTGCCTCCACTGGCCAGATTAAATTCTTTTCTCCACCGCTGGGGCAACACCAATTCAAATGGGATACCCAATGTCCTAAGTATTCCTTTAATTACTCCAACCTGTTCCCCAGACGAAAACGCGCTTACTACGCCCATGCCACCAAAGCCCCTTGATGATTTTTTTATAAACGGAATCTGCCGCTCAACAGCGCACAATGTAATGGGATAAATTCCGTGTATCTCTCGAATCAATTTCAAAAGCGCAGCCTCATCTAAAAATTTCTTAATTGATTTGCCTTTTTTTACTTTAAAAATAGGCATGTCGACCGCATTGTAGGCGTTGTTCGGGCCTATAATTGCGATGGCGCCTTCTTTGCCCACGTCGATTCCCACTACTCGCATCCGCATCAGTCCTTCTCCTTTAAAAATTTTTGAAATGCTTCTGCAAATATCATGTTGAAACTGGTCCCGATTCCGATTCCCATCATGTTTTTTGTGATTTTCGCTTGCGTGCCAAAATTACAAAAACGCATTAACGTTCTCCACATGACGGCGTCTACGCCATCCAGCCTGACACTCAGATTTATCAATTCGGGCTCGGCTTTGCCGGTCCTGATTGCTGTCTCAAGCTCCGCAAAACTTTCCTTTATCTTATCGGCTGTTTCGGATGAAGTTTTGAATCTGTGCATTTAATCCAGCACCTTTAATCTCTTAACCCGCAGCGACCCGTCGTTCCCCGGCAGACCCGCAAAGCACAAATCATCTGTCTTTATCTCAACCGTTATAGGAATCAGTCCCTCCCGCGATAATCCATACCATTCAGGAGAGAGTCCGAACCTGTACACATGCAGTCCATGTGCGCACTGCTGGTCGGATACCTTTGCGTCAAGCTCCTCAATAACCGCGCCCTTTTTATACTCTATCATCCTTCCCTTTTTAAGGGGACTGAGCCTGTTTTTCCTGACCCACTTGGTCGCTTTGAAGGAGGCGCCAAACTGTGCCCTGTAAATATTTATAAACATTAAATTTAATGCCTCGCTTGTCATGCCGTCCCCGATGGATACCCCGTCGCCAAGCACTATATTATCGCTGAGCCTTACCCGTTTTCCCAGTCGCGTTCCCCTGCCGAGCCTGACCCTTTCGCCGAGAACGGTTCCCGCGCCGATCTTCGTGTCGTCGCCGATCTCAACACCTTGACCAATTACTGTGCCGTAGCCAACATTGATCCTGTTGCCGAGCCTAACCGACATGCCGATTTTTACTTCGGCTTGAAGCTCCACATCATCCCCAATTTCCACGCTATTGGCAAGAATAACCCCCTCGCCTACAATTGAGTATTCCCCAATCTTTACCAGATTGTTCAGTCTAACCCCATCATTAATTTCAGTGTAGTCGCCGACCCTCTCTCGGCTGCCGAAAACCACCCCGTTGCCCAGCCTGACATCCTTGCCAATGTAGTTCTCGCTGCCGAATTTTACCTTGTTGCCGCAGGGCAATTGATACCAGCCGTTGGAATCCATTTTGAGGGATTGGGGATTAAATTCGTTCATATTCTCTCCTAATCTTCACATCTCATGTCACGAAGCGCTTTTAATAAGTTATCAATTTTTGTTTGCAATGCTTTTCGTTGTCTATATAATTTCATATAACATATTCTGCAAACAATATCTTTTTTATCAACATCATCATCTATACACGTATTGCATTTAAGCTTATCCGTTTTTTTCTTTTTTATCATCTAATTCGTCCTTCATTATAAAGTTGCATTTCACGATCGACAATTTCACGATCACGTCGCGAATACGAAATGCCTTTGTCAAACTTGGCAGGAAAAAGAATGGCGCACTTCTTCGGTGGCACAAACTTAATTTCCTTTTTCTTCCACTTTTTCTTTTGCATTAACTTGTTTGCCTCCCCATAAAGGAGCAAAAAAATCATTACTTAAACAATCACACCAATGTGTTATTTGAAAATCTCTGCCAAAACCAGGCACCACAAAAAAAGTATTTCTCCCGCTATATCGACGTAAATATCCAACGGCTACGCTTGGCGGCATTCCTAATTTATTGTCCCCTTCAATTTGGACTAATACCCATCTTCTTTCTTTTGGAAGATTAACAGCTAAAGGATTAAATTTAATCCATTTTATTTTCATTATTCATCCATCTCCCAAAAAGTCTTTTTAATCCATGTCTCAAAACTTATATCCCCCTCCGGCCACGCTTTTTTAGTTCTCTTAGCCATCTGTCCTTTTTTTAACACCTTATAGATCGCCTTCGCATAGGGCTCATCAATGTTGATTACAAAGTACCGTCTTCCGGGTTTCATTTCTTTTAGCATGTTATTTTTCCTTTTTTGGGTTCGGGGGCTTGTTTTCTTTTCCATCAATATAAAGTTTTCCATTAGTTATAGTTACGTGCACCCATTTATTTATTACAATTTCTTCCATTCTATCTTTGCTCCATTCAGGTAGTCTGACAAAACATTTTTTACCATCAAATTTTATCCACATATTTGCTCCTTCTTGCTTTCGGGTTTATTCATTATCTCCTTACCGCAACGAGGGCATTGACTATTGTATCTCCACATATAAAATGGAGCTGGCATTGTTCCTCCACTTATTGGATCTTTTACTTGCATAGTCTCTCCAGTATATTGTTTTTCCCTGCATATATGCCCAAATATAAAACATATTATTTTAGGTATCATTTTTTTATTCTTTTAAAATTTATTATCCAGACCCAAGGCGAATCCTCCCAGCGATATTGTTTTTTGTGGATGGAGTTCCATAAATTTTTCCATTCTGTCAGCATATGGTAACCGTAAAAGAGAGATTCTTTCAAGGGTATACAACCTGTCCATCCTGTCTGCCATTCAAAATTAAGACCTTCTTGTTTCGCATCCCAAAGAGAAATCTCCTGCACCCTCTCCACTCTCACATCAGTAATCTCAAGGGTTATGCGGGAAGCCCAACGGGGCATGAAGATGGGAGATTTCCATCCTTTTGAAAATGGAAATTTTATACAAGGATTAGCTTTGTAATATATTAGTCTTTTATCTTTCTCGAATTTACTTGTGCTTGAACCTGCATCACTCCACACTTCCCGCACCCATAATTTCATTCCAACTTGATAGGGGCATAAAATAACAGGTTGCCCATCAAATCCATGTGTAGCTGACTTCATTCCCATTTCATGCCCATGTAGAATACATATATTTCTATTTTTATCAAACTCGATATTTTCAACCCAATTACAAGGTTGCGGCTTTATCACCC
The DNA here is from genome assembly GCA_013204685.1 of Candidatus Omnitrophota bacterium. Classification (GTDB taxonomy): domain Bacteria; phylum Omnitrophota; class Gorgyraeia; order Tantalellales; family Tantalellaceae; genus JABMSC01. The sequence continues at coordinate 8,661 of JABMSC010000193.1, forward strand.
TCCTCGTCTGCGTCTTTCTATCTTTCAATATGGCAAGTATCATATCACTTGAAAAAATAATAGGGTGTTCTTTCATTTCTTAATCTCTATATCGGAATAGTAGAACGAATTCCGCAAAGCATCCACCAGTCCATCAGTAATTTCCTCAAACTTGCGAATCTTTTCCTCTTCCTCTGTAAACTGCTCGCCACAAATTCTCATTTTTGCGTTCAAATTGACTGTCACATCCCCGTTGCTCGCCTCAATTTTTACGGTGCGATTCATGGTTTTACTTTTTTTGCCAATGGTTTAAAAAAAATAGGTTCTTTTTCTTCAAATACTGATACCGCCAATATCAGCCCATTAGCCATCCCTCGCATATATTCACCCATATCATAATTTCCTGTTTTGCATTGAATATTTTTTAAGTCTTTTAATTTTTCTATCGCACCTTCAATTTTTCTGATTCTATCCCCGTCTTGCATTTTATTTGTCTCCTTTTGTTGTTGGAAATTTTTGGCACAAAGGTTTATTCCATATTTTGCTTAACGAATTTTTCATAAAAACTGGTACATTGTATTCATCCGCCTGCCTCAAAATGTTCTCTATCCACTCGACTTTGGGCTGATACTTTTTGCTTCCAGGGCCTGTGAGACTGCCTAGGATGATCCAGTCAAACGGACAGCCCTTCATTTGTATTTCTCCAAGCAGGGGCTCAAATGAAGCAAATCTGATTCCGCTATCCACCAACGGGAATACTCTTGCCTCTCCTTTTGTAATGGTTACTCCCCGCCAGCAGTTGTCTGGCATAGGAAACTTATAATA
>JABMSC010000020.1 GCA_013204685.1 Candidatus Omnitrophota bacterium
CATTATTGGTAGCGTTAAACTGAACTGTGTTATTGCCATGAACGAATGACGAAGGATTGCTTACTGAGAAATTATCATCAATATTGAGAGTCGTTGGCGCATTGAAAGTACCATTAGTTGCACTGAAAGTAGTAACAACACTTACCGTACCGGTATTCCCATTATAGGTTCCGCCTGATACTGTTAAGGTTTTTGCATGATTCACCGTGGTATCGCTAAGAGTAAAAGTACCACCGGAAAGGGTAAATTCTTGGGTTATCTCCATAGTAAGGTTACTAGTTGTTACCGTGAAAGCACCCCCTGCCATACTGACAGTATCCATAGTAAGGGTACTGCTGGCAGGAAGGGCTACTGTAATCGTCCCTGTATAATCAGAAGTTATGGTCAAGTTACCGTTCCAGGTGCCTGCATCATCCATAGTACAATCTTTATTGGCATTAGGATATGTTACCAGGTCACTTGTACCGAAAGTTACAGGAGCATTTTGTGAGGGAAGCTTAGTACCGTCCCAGTTGCCTAAAGTAGACCACAGATTATCTGCCACGTTACCTATCCACATAGGGTCAATTTCGAGGTTAAAATTGCCTCCAGAATCGGCCCCTATGGGTATAAATAGGAAAGACTTAGAGTAACAGTCGCTTATATTCACTCTTTCGAGTAAAAAGTCGTCTGTCTGGACATTTAAGTGCCAGGCTTCGCCCTCTTCCTGAGAATGCATCTTTATGTAATATTCTTCTACACCTACATTAGGAGAGCCTACAATATTTAAACTGCCTTTAAAGGTATAAGTTTTGCCCGGTTCAAAGTAAATTTCTTTGTCTGGTGTCAATAATTCAAAATTGTGAAAGGTAATATCTCCGTATATATAGGAAGAATCTGCTCCGGATAGGGTCGTTTTTGCGGCATTAAGTACTAATTCTGAGGATTTTTGGTAGGTGACAGCACCCCAGCTAGAGCTGTCACCGGCATTCGGTGCCGGCCCACGTATGGTGATCGTCGATCCCAACCCCCACATCTCTGAAATGTCGATATTTCCCTGAATTCTGTTGATGTATGTTAGATCCGCATTGATCCCAACAGGGTTACTGTTTGATCCAAAGTGCTGAGCGGATAATTTCACCTGATTTCCCGGAATAAAAACTCCCGGCGATGTATTTATGTCCCCCCGAGGTGTTTCAAGCGTAATATTCTTACTGCGTATATACGTCACCCTTCCTGAATCTCCAAGATCTAATGCTACAAGATTCTCAGCCAAGAGGTCTATTAGTGCTTCCACATCAATATCGCCTTCCGGTTTCACTATTCGTGTGACATCCGCCATGGAGATCACGTTAAACTTGAGTGCCGTCATCTCAATATAACCTGCCTCTATACCATTAGCTGGTCCTGTCACTATGGCGGGGGCACGCTCAGCCCCTATAATTATCGAACCACTTTCTGTTTTCACATCGTAAATAGTCATCTCGCCTGAAGCGTCCAGATGTATGTCGCCCTCAGCCTCGATTAAACCTGAGAACTGCTTAAGCTCGCCTTCACCATCACCATCTTTATCAGCATGCATCCATACGCCGCCTGCTCTTGCTTTGACTTTTCCGTATGATTTTATACCCTTATCCGTGGTTACATCTATCTTATAAGCTTCCATATCAGCATTCAGGACAATATCACCACTGGCTACCAGACTTACAATACCGTTTTCATCGAATTCTATCCTGTTAGCCACAATTATGCCTTCAAGATTGATGGAATTTCTGAAGATATCCGTTAAACTCTCAGCTTTAAGCACAACATTACCGCCGTTTGCCTCTAATGTGCCGCTATTTTTGATCTGATCCAGTATGGATTTACCCGTATAATCCGTGATCTCAGCTGCAGTTTCCTCTGTTATTGCAACAGATATAAGGCCGCCTGATGATATATCAAGCTTAATAGCATCCCCTGCAGCCAGCACAATTTTGCCCGCGAGTGCGATAACAATGCCCCTGTTCTCTATAGCGCCCGCTATAAGAACACCGAATCCTCCGTCGATTATATTTATCTGGCCTTCATTAAGGATATAGCCTTTATCGATCTCAGAAAGCCTATCGAAAAGATATTCGCCATTAATAAAGTTTGAATCAGTGATGTCTCTCGTGGAAAGGACTAAGTTTCTGGCAGTAAGAGTCGCATTTGGTCCGAGGTGAATTCCTGCAGTATTTATTAAGGCAAGCATCAAAAGATTAGAGTTAATAGTTCCATCTATATAGCTTCTCTCGCCACCTGTTATTCTGGCGAGCACTTCTGAATTGGGTCCATTGAAAACAACTTGCTCATTTGTATCTACATTGAATTTATCAAAGTTGATTATTGCCTTGCTGGAGTTAACGTTGTAGGTAACTTGTCCGTTCTCAACTTTTACCTCAACATCACCCGATATGACTCTTTCACCTTCAGGAAGGGCATAGACAGAAAAAGTCCCTACGAAAATCATCGCAAGGACTATTATCATACTGTTTGTTGTCTGTCTTTTATTCATCTTACCACCTTAAAACAAAAAACCCATAGCATTTGCTATGGGTCAGTAAGATGAATGGAGCACATTCTTCGGTAACTGACTGCCATAGCATAATGCTTTAGGCTCTCGAGCTTTGCGCCCCCTGCTTTCACAAGGTTTGCCTTTATCGGTATAATCGGTTATAAAAGATCAATTTTCTTTCTTCTAACGCCTAATTAAAGTGTACCATATAATATATATAAGTCAAATATGTATAAATAAACTTATGTATATATGCCATTACATGGCTATAAGTTATGAAAAAGCCGTTTTTTTTTGCTATGATGTGCGTTGAAAAATCCATTTTTCACCCTTATTTTACCTTAATTGATACTAAACCGCTCTCATTCGTTTAGGGAAGAATACGTTTTCATGGGATAAAAAGAAACGTTACCTGCTCTTTCTTCATATTTTTTGTTTCGCCGCTTAAAATCGTTCTTGTGATAAACAAAAAAGAAACGAGAAACAGTTTCCTCCTTTATCTTTTTTCATTTCGTATCATATTAAGAAAGCGTTCAAAGAAACATCTTCACCTCTTTGTTCGATCAAATGAAAAACAAAAATTCATTATAGGCTCTGACCCTGTAAAAAATATTTTATCCTTACAGATAAAAATTTGTCATCCTCGCGAAAACGAGGATCACTTAAAAATAAATTATTTGTATTGGATCCCGGATAAATTTTTTGTTTAAGTAAAAACAATCACGGCAAAAAATTTTCCGGGACGACATAAATTTATTTCTCATATAAGGATGAATTTGAGAAAGGTGAAAAACGAAGAGTAAAAAACTGTGGATGACATATAAAGGAAGAAAGAAAAAGGGATTTCATGAGTGATTACGCAGATTGGCGCAACCTGTAACGGAAACATTGGAACATTAGACCGCATTAGAACATTGTTGCCCAACATTGATGCTCTACTGATCCGATCTTTTAATGCTCTATAGAATTTGGCTGGAATCCCGTGATCCGTGGTTCCGCCTTCGTAAATCTACTTAATTTTATCCGCCTGCAGCGGACTTCCCCGGCTACCGTGGCCCATTCACAAAAAACGGCCTGTACGACTGTTTTCAGCTATATAATGGGGTGTTTTTCAGCCATTCTGGCATTTTACTCTTCAGCCCTGATCTCTCCTTTAGAAGACAGAAAGCCATCTAGCGCCAATACTTTTTATGTCGTAAAAACTATGCAGAAATGAGGATTATTTTTTCTGGTGTAAAAACTTTTAAGAGGGAATTCTTCGTTTTTGTTATAAAAAATGCAGGGGCTATTTATACTTCCTGGGCACCCTGTCTGTTATTGCGGCGAGTATTTCGTACGGTATGGTTCCGGCAAGTTTTGCTATTTTTTCTATTAAGATCTCGGCATCACCCTGGCGGCCTATAAGCACCACTTCATCCCCTACTTTTACGTCCTTTATGTGCCCTACATCGAGAAGCGTCTGGTCCATAGTCACCATTCCCACTATCCTGACATATTGCCCCTTGATCAGCGCCTCGGCTTTATTTGAGAGTATCCTTCCGTACCCGTCGGCATACCCTATAGGAATAGTTGCTATTTTTGTGTCTTTCTGAGTTATATATGTTCTTCCATAGCTTATAGATCTTCCCGGAGGCGCATCTTTAAGATGAACTATCTTTGTTTTAAGATTCATTACCGGTTCCAGTTTAAAATCTCTCCGGAAACTTTCCTTAGGATAAACTCCGTAAAGAAGTATTCCTGTTCTTATCAGATTGAGGTGAGAATGTTTCCAGTCAACTGCTGCGACACTGTTAGCTGCGTGTTTATATTTGATATCTATTCCGGAAGCTTCCAGCTCTTTAAGCACATTTTCAAAATCAGTGATCTGCTGCTGCGTTACTACCTTATCTCTTGCAGCTGATGAAAAATGCGTGTACACACCTTCTATTTCAATTTCTTCATTCTGTTTAACATCACATATAAAACTGGCAGCCTCTTCATGCCACACACCTATTCGTCCCATACCAGTATCAACCTCAATATGAACCCTGGGGATTATTTTTAACCTGGCAGATACATCCTTCAGAACTTTTACGAGGTCGCGATCACATAAGGTGAGAGTAACATTATTTTCAATCGCGACTTTAACTTCGCTTTCCAGTATTGAACCCAGGACAAGAACAGGCGAAGTTATCCCTGAATTTCTTAAGCTAAGTGCCTCGTCAACCGTAGCAACACCCAGATAATCTACACCATTTTCCACTAAAACGCGGCTCACCTCTTCAATGCCATGCCCATAGGCATTTGCCTTCACAACGGCCATAACCCCTACGCCGGGATCTACTAACTCCTTTATGCAACCCAGGTTATGCTTAACAGCCTCCAGGTTTATCTCGGCCCATGTAGGGCGGTAATTAGTGCTATTTGCCACATTATCTCCCGAATTTCTTCTGGTGAGTAATATTACATTCTTTCTCATGCAGGTATAACGGATCAATTGTCTCTGGTGAATCCACTCCTGATAAGGACTTCTCTATGCCGATGAGTCCAATATTCGTTGCCCGTGGATACCAGTCTATACTCTCATCATACATGGCAAGAGAATGCGCGTCCAGTTTTTCTTTATACTTTATAACCCCATCACCAAAAAATAAAACTTCTTCAGTCAGTTGATCTAAAAATTCATCGCATTCCACTAAAAGATAATCAGTGATTCTATTACCTCTCTCATATATACAAGTATAAACTTTTTCTTTACGCGCATCAATAAGCGGCGCTATTCTTTTTTTCTCTAGTGGAACATTCTGGATAATGGCATCCATAGTCGGAACTCCAACTACCTTGCACCCCAGAGAAGCGGCCAGTCCCTTAACTGTTGCGATTCCTATCCTGAGCCCCGTAAAAGATCCGGGACCTAGTCCGACCGCGATGAGATCAATATCGGAGACATTCCACTTGACCCCCTCAAGAAGATCCTTTATTGTGGGAACAAGTATTTCACTATGTCTTATGCCGGCATCTTTATGAAATGAAGCTTTCATCGCACAACTATCAAATAGTGCGACAGTTAAAAATTTCGTTGATGTGTCAAATGCGAGTGTTTTCATAATTTAAGACAACCTCTCTACAATTCCTTCATATCTGGGACCTACCGAACGAAAATTGAACTTCCTCTCGGAAGAGGGCCCATACTCGATATTGACCTCCAGATATTCCTCCGGCAATATATCACGCACCTTGTCTGCCCATTCAATAACAGTTATGCCCCCGCCATAAAAATACCTCTTATAATCCAGCGTATCCGAGAAGGCTTCATCCGTAAGTCTATACACATCAAAGTGATAGAGATCTTTCCGGCCATGATACTCTTTAAGTATCACAAATGAGGGGCTGTTTACGTATAGATATTTCTCGATCCCCATCCCCTTGGCCAGCCCCTTCACGAATACAGTCTTCCCTGAGCCCAAATCTCCTACAAGGGCTATAAGGTCTCCCGAAGTAAGGCCTGAAGTAATGCTAGAGGCTAATTCTATGGTCTCTTCCGGTGAATGGGTGGTGATTGTTTTTGTATTCATAATAATAGTGCTGGGTTCTGCGTGCTGGGTCTGATACTCAGCACTCAACACACAGCACTCAGCACAAACTTCCGTTTCATTTACTGAATACTAGATATGCCTAAATCCCTTCGGCTTTAATTTGCTAACCCGTCCTTCTTTACCCACTAAAACTAATCCGTTCTTTTTCTTAGTGATCTCTCCTATAACAAAATACTTTGGTGCTTCTTTTCTCCTGCCCATATTCTTGAACAGTTTTCTCGCTTCACCAGAAGCCATTGTAAAAAGAAGCTCAAAACTTTCTCCGTAATATAATGCACTCTCAAGTGATAGCCCCCCTGAAAGGGGAACAGCGTCAGAATAAAGTCTGCATCCCACTTTACTTTCAGACGAGATGCGCATAAGATCCATACTTATCCCGTCGGAAGTATCTATCATGGAAGTTATCTTATAATTTTTAGTAAGCTCTTCTGCCTCTTTCATCCGTGGAGAAAAATCCAGATGCTCTTTTTTGCCGTCTCTAACCGGACCGGTTATGAGTATAAGATCTTTTTCTTTAGCGCCTGAACGGGTAACAAGGTTTCTCTTCCGGGCAAACCCGATAATCGATACATCTATTACAAGTTTACCGGAAGAGACAGTATCCCCGCCTATAACTTTTATGCCGTATTCCCTGCAGACTTCAAAGATCCCGTCATAAATGCCTTTTATTGCTTTTGCGCCCATTTTTTTTGTAACTCCAATGCTGATAAGGATATATTTAGGCGTACCCCCCATAGCGGCAATATCACTTATATTAACAGAGACTGCCTTGCGGCCTATTCTTTTATATCCATCTTTTACCTGGAAGTGAGTTCCTTCCGCGAGCATGTCAGACGCCCAGAGGATATATTCATCTCTCTTGCAATCAAGCACGGCACAGTCGTCACCAATGCCGATCTTCACTCCTCTTCCGGCTTTTCCGGAACGCTTTCGTATTTGATCAATAAGTTGCAGTTCTTTCATGGTTTGGTATATGGTATTGATTAACTTGTAGTATAAAAAATACGAAATTCGAATATCGAAATACGAAACAAATTCCAAATTCGAAATTGACATCCATGAGCTCTCTCATTCGCTAACCCTCTCCTCGCCCCTCTCTTCCCTCTCCGTCCCTACAAGCTTGCCGCTTTCATCATAAGTGTAATAAATATTCCCGGTGTCATCCTGTGAAGGAAGACTCATAAAACGCAGGGCATTAGCTTCATTATCATAGAATTCGTAAATTGCATAACCGGAAACATCCCCGGTAAGATTTATGGTTTTATTTTTCAATTTTCCGGAACTAAAGAAAACATAAGTGATCTCTTTTTCCTTATAGCCGGGGTCCAGGACCGTTACTGTGCCCCCGCCTTTTGCAAGCGGATCAAGCTGCGTATACACAACATCCCTGGTTACCTGTTTTTTCTCATATCTTGGATTATCCTTAAATCCACTCTGGTAATGCCACTTATTATCGGGTGAATCCCCGGCAGACCGCATGAATTCACTCTCATCCTTCTCGTCATAAAAGAAGATCTTACCGCGAAGGCTGTGATCCTGTATATTATGTATATATTTCACGTAATTTTTGTTTATCTCAAGGTCCGGATTATCAAAGACTTCTTCTGTATACTGACCTATCTGCGAAAGCAATAGATCGATGTTATAAACCACTGTTCGACCGCCCTTCGCGTAAACAACCCTCCATATCTCACGCCAGTTCTCTTTATTGTATATGTCATAATTATCCCTGTAATAATATGTGCTTTCCCTTATTTTCTTTGCCCTATCAAGATTGGATCCCACTCTATATTTCCCGTCATATGTAATAACTTTCACTTTGCCTGATGTGCTCCATCCATATGTATTGAATTTTTCGAGTTCTTTATTATAAAAAAGTTTTACCCGACCCGTCTCAGGATCGGTTATGATAATATTCCCCGACTCACCAAAGTCTATATTCCCGGTAACACTACCTACCATGATCTTTTTCTTGTCCTTATATATTTCGTTTATATCTTTTTCTTTGTCGATCCTGTCAGCAACCTCCTGGAGTTGAGTGGGTTCTATTGTGGTTGTTCTCACTTGTGTGCCTTCCATGGATACAGCGTTCTCCTCAGCAAAACATATACAAGCTTGCATGGAAAATATAAGAACAAGCGCTAACAGGAAAACCTTATTAATCGGCTTCAAAAGATGGTTATTCATAGCTTTAGTCCCCTCCTATCGCTCCTAACACCTTCTTGCGATTGGGTTTACGGATAATTCCCTTTTCTGTAATGATCGCTGTTATTAATTTTGCCGGAGTAACATCAAAAGCCGGGTTTATAACACTTATATTTTTGGGCGCGATGTATTCTGCGCCTATTTTTTTGACCTCAAGACCAGAACGCTCCTCAATAGGTATCTTCTTGCCGTTTGAAGTAGAAAGATCAAATGTTGATGCCGGTGCCGCAACATAAAAAGGAATTTTATGGTAATGCGCCGCGACTGCAAGATTATAGGTCCCTATTTTATTTGCCGTATCTCCATTCGAAGCTATTCTGTCCGCTCCAACAATAATTGCGTCAATTTCTTTTTTCGCCATCAAGGAAGCTGCCATATTGTCACAGATCAAAGTAACCGGGATCCCTTCGGCTGCTAATTCCCATGCGGTAAGACGCGCTCCCTGAAGACGCGGCCTTGTCTCATCCGCATACACCCTTTTGATCTTGCGCCTTGCGGAAAATATCACACCCAGAGCAGTGCCATATCCGCCTGTTGCCAGGGCCCCGGCATTGCAATGCGTAAGAACATTGGCTCCTTTCGGTATTAGAGAGGCTCCGTTATCTCCTATTACGCGGCATATTTTTTTATCTTCGGCCAGCACTCGATGTGCTTCATCAAGCAATATCTTTTTCAGTTCAGTTACTTTCCTGCCCTTATTATCATTTACGATCCCCTGCATCCTTTCAAGGGCCCAAAAAAGGTTTCTGGCAGTGGGGCGTGATCCCGCAAGGTATTTGACAGTTTTATCTACATCCTTTTTGAGCCCCTTCCAATCCTTTGCCCGGCTCCTCCTCACGCCCAGATACACGCCATAAGCCCCGGCAACACCAATAGCGGGAGCCCCTCTTATTATCATGGTCTTTATCGCGGAATATATATCTTTATCTGTCCGGCACGAGACATAAGTCGTTTTCGCGGGCAGAAGCCTCTGATCTATCATTTCAACTTTATCATTTTTCCATCTTATAGTGTCGTATTTCATATGTATTCCTTTTTTTTCGAGGTTGAACTCTCGGACATACTTTTATTTTGTGCTGGGTTATGCCTGTCCCGTTAAAGATTTCTCTGAAATGTTTAACGGGGAGTGCTGCGTGCTGAGTCTGATACCCAGCACCCAGCACTCAGCACAAACCTACGAGCACACGTCCACTCCTATCCCCCAATACTTCTCAAAAGAAACACCATAAAAACCATCCCCACATTATGGATAATATGTACTGTTATGGAAGACACCAGTGACCCTGTTTTCTCATAAAGATATGCCAGCAGCATCCCCAGCACCATTATCGAGAAAAACCCTACAATATGCGTATGCAGTAATGAAAAAAGTGCCGAGGTAATAAGCATCGCCCCGAATATACCGAATTTCTTCTTGATGGCTGAGTACATGAACCCCCGGAAAAATATCTCCTCTGCTATCGGTCCGAAAATAGCCGCGAAAAGAACAGATAACCATAAAACGGATGTAGTCTTCTCTTCCATGAATACCTGCACTATTGGCTGTACAGGTGGTTCATATCCTATTAATTTCGCGATAAAAAACGTAAGAAGCATTACTCCGATAAGGACGGGAACAATAAATATATATCCTACAACTGCATAAAAAATGCTGCTCACAACCCCTTTCATCGTAAGACCCAGCGCTTTTATATTCTGGCCGTATTTCCTCACAATAAAATACAGTATAACGCCTATCCCGATCACATTCATCACAGCGGTACTGAAGATTAAATTAAAATTCTCATTGCGAAAAATAGGAAATATCTTCTCCAGATAACCCTGAAAGATAACTATCAGATAACCGCATGTCAGGAAGATGATCGCAACCCGTATAACATCCGCAATACCCCATAAGGGAGAACCCGGCTCGGTTATCTTTATGCCGATAGGATCCTTGCGAATCCACCTCATCAGAAAATATATATCCAGTATAATGCCGATAAATATTGCGAAAAGTATCAGGAGGTTGAACAGGCCTATAAAAATATACAGTAAAGGATTTTCCTGGGATAATTTTTCAAGTCTTTCCTGACGAAGCTTCATTTTGTCTTCTTCTGATGTGGCTGACTCGTCCTCATCTAAGTTCGGAGTTCGGAGTCCAGAGTCCGGAGTAGTGGGTACGCTCTCTTCACCCTGAATACTGCCTGCCCCGTTAGAAATTCCTTTGGAATTTGTAACGGATACCCCTGCTCGTTCCTCGATCATGCTTCCCGCCAAAGCAAGAAGATTAATGAGAACGATAAAGGCGATCATTATGACATATATTCTGTTCTCTTGTATAATGTTGGATAATTTGTTCATGTTTCCAAGACTCTCAGGTTTCACCCCACCACATGCAAATGCCTCAGGCGGAAGGATGCTCCACGCTCTTCTGCCAGTTTCCGGCATTTTTCAATGCCTTTTTCTCCTATTATATCCAGACAAGTTATCTCTACTTCTATTCCCTCGTCCCGGCATTCCGTAATAAAGGCAAGAACCGACTCAAATGCCTTTCTTCCGAAAACCGATCGACATAAGTGTGCATATTCAGCGGAGTCAGGCGCGTTAAGACTTATGGATACCTTATCCACCAGCCCCTTGATCTCGGGAACGATCCTTCTTCCGTTAATAAGATCCCCCTCACCATTAGTAGTAAGTCGAACCTTTCCGCCGTTATTCTTTACATAAGAAGCAACATTTTTCAATATCTCTAAACGCAAGGTCGGTTCTCCCAGTCCGCAAAATACTATTTCTTTATATTTGGAAACATCACCTATGGCTGATTTGATCTCCTCAGCAGAGGGTTCCTTGTCGAGCTTGAGATCATACCCTTTGACGTAATCTGATATATCCCGTGTACAAAAAGTACATCTGTTCGTGCATCTGTAAGTGACATTCACATACAAAGAATCCCTTATCTTGTATACTGCGGTACTTTCTTTTTCGATCCCCAGACGGAAAAGACTGTCAGCATTATGAGTTGTCACCCGCGCTACATCCACGGCTGATAACCTGAATAGTTCCTCATATACCCCCAGAAGCTCACGCACGTGGATGGGTTCATTCCTTTTCCCCCTAAACCCTTCCGGTGAAATATACGGGGAGTCTGTTTCCAAAAGCACCTTCTCAACAGTCGCTTCCACAGCAAGCGCGCGCAAATCCTTAGCTTTAGGAAAAGTGATATTCCCGGCGAAAGAAACAAAGAGGTCCAGAGAAAGGATCTCTTTCAGGAATTTCTCATCACCCGAGAAACAATGCACAACCCCCCTCAGGATATTAAAATCCTGATCTTTCAGTATATGAAGGAAGTCTTTTTGTGCATTACGGTTATGCAATATAACGGGGAGGTCCAGCTCACGTGCCAGGAAAATACATTTCCGGAAAAGGTCCTTCTGATTCCGGGGCTTAGAATACTTTCTGTAATAATCCAGACCGACCTCACCGATAGCGACTACCTTGTCACTTTCAGACGCCAGTTGGCGGAGGCCGGAAATGTCTTCCGGAGTCACCTTATCGGCTTCATGCGGATGTATGCCTACCGCGGCAAAAACCTGAGGATATTTCCGGGATAACTCCACGGCCTTTCTGCTGCTCTCGAGGCTTGTTCCCGGAACAATGAACCGTTCCACGCCGGAAGAAACGGCTCTTTCTATTACCTCATCCAGATCCTTTTCATAATCCGGAAAGTCAAGATGGCAATGGGTGTCTACCAGTTTCAATTTGATCTCTCCTTACTTAATAATAACGCCTTCTCGCTTAAGTAGTCTTCGCTTCTGTGCCGGGCCGAGCGAATATCCCCCGATGGACCCGTCCCCGGCAATAACCCTGTGACATGGAACATGCGGCGGGTAGGGATTTATGGCCATAACCTGACCAACGGCCCTTGCGGAGCGGGGTGAGGCCGCTTTCTTTGCCACCCAGGCGTAAGACCTAATTTCCCCCCTGGGGATATCCAAGGTCGCCAGTAACACTTTCTTCTGGAATTTAGTTAAACCGGGATTATTTCTTATTTTGTTCCGGTAAGCCGCTTCTGCCATGCTACTAACCTGTGGTCTATTGTATTCTCGGAAAAAGCGGATCGCCCTTAGCCACTTTAGTTCCCGCCGGGAAACGCCGCCAATCAGATGAATCTGCTTTTGACGCGTCAAGCAGCTCTTCGACGCTTACCTCTTCTTCTATTTTTCCGCCCAACCCCAGCTGATCCCACATTTTTTGCGAAGTCTCGGGCATAAAAGGATAAAGGGCAATTGTCGTTACCCTGAGCGCCTCCAGAAGGTCCAGAAGAATGATCTTTATTGCATCAGTGTTTTCTTCTTTTGCATATTTCCAGGGCGCTGATTCTTCAATGTACTTATTAGCAATGTTTACCACCGCCATTATTTCTTCCAGAGCCTCTTTTAAAAGAAGTTCTTTATTGAATACGCGATCGTTTATTATCAGAAAGATCTCACAGATCTCTTTTTTTATCTCCCGGCTGCGATTCTTCTGCTCGTCACAACCAAACCCCTCCGGAGCTTCAGGAACAATCCCATCAAAATATTTTTCTACCATTGTGAGGGTCCTGTTAAGAAGATTTCCGAGATCGTTGGCCAGGTCACTGTTATATATAGTTACCAGCGCTTCTTCAGAAAAAACTCCGTCCAAGCCAAGGCTGATCGCTTTTATCACGAAATACCTTAAGGCATCAACCCCGTATTTATCTGAAAGCTCTACCGGGTCAACAATGTTGCCTTTGGATTTCGACATTTTCTCTTCACCCATCTTCCACCAACCGTGAGCAAAAACGGTTTTTGGAAGAGGCATCCCCATACTTTTGAGTATTATCGGCCAGTATACGGCATGATGCCTGAGTATGTCCTTAGCTATTATATGGAAGTCAGCGGGCCAAACCTCATCAAATCCTTCTTTCGCGGCCTTTATGCCCGAGGTATAGTTTATGAGTGCATCAAACCATACATAAACAACATAATCCTTATCAAAGGGAAGCTCTATCCCCCAGGCCATTCTTTCTTTAGGGCGTGATATGCAAAGATCATTCAGCTCTTCCTTTAAAAAACCTAAAACTTCGTTTCTTCTATACCCCGGCATTATAAAATCGGGGTTCTCGTTTATATGATCAATGAGCCACTTTTGATATTTACTCATCTTGAAGAAATAATTCTTCTCTTTTATTCTGTCAACTTTGCGGTTGCAGTCAGGGCAGACTCCCCCCTCGGCCTGTGTGTCGGTCCAGAAAGTCTCACAGGGCGTGCAGAACCATCCGTCATATTCCCCGGCATATATGTCACCTTTCTCTTTCATCTTATTAAGAAAGTCCTGCACTTCCTTCTCATGAATCTCGTCGGTCGTGCGTATAAAGTAGGTATACCTGATATTCAGTTTTTGCCAGGCTTCCTTGAACTTGTCAACAATAGCGTCAACGAAATCCTTCTCCCGGCCCTTTTCAAAACCGGCCTCGAGACAGGCCTCTTCTATTTTCTCGCCATGCTCATCAGTGCCCGTTAAGAAAAAAGCATCTCGTCCGAACATCTTGTGACTTCTGGTGATACAATCGCATATCACCTGCGTGTAGGCATGACCTATATGCGGTTTTGCATTTACATAGTATATCGGTGTTGTAATGTAGAATTTCTTCATGTTGCGCGCCTCTCAAGCTTGCTATTTAGTGCTGGTATCGGGTTTCGTCGTTCGTGATTCGTGATTCGAGTGGAGGTGGGGCACCCTCTCTGTCATTGCGAGCAACAAAGAGAGCAAGCTCACGACAACGAACAACGAATCACGAAAACCGATACCCGCATCCCCTTACCCCCTATCCTTACTCTCCTTCTTCCCTATCACCTTTTCGACCTTCTCTATGACCTTTTCTTTTATATCTTCGACCTTCACATTTTCCGTTCTTCCGTCCTCTAGACTCACCGTGACGGTTCTCTTTAAGGGATTCACTGCAATGACCTTTCCCTTACCATGCTCGGTCTTGATATCTTTCCCGACCCTGGGAAGGCCCCTGCAACACTCCTGATAATGTTTATATTCGTATCCCAGGCAGCACATAAGCCTTCCGCAAAGTCCGGATATTTTGGAGGGTTTAAGGGGAAGGTTCTGAACTTTAGCCATTTTTATGGTAACCGGATCAAAGTCCTTCATGAAAGACATACAGCATAGTTTTCTCCCGCACGGCCCATGTCCGCCGAGAAGCCTCGCCTCGTCCCTTACCCCTATCTGCCTTAATTCTATCCTTACGCGGAATATACTTGCCAGGTTCTTTACCAGGTTCCTGAAATCCACGCGGTTTTCGGAAGTAAAATAAAAAAGGATCTTTGACCTGTCAAAAGTATACTCCGCATCAACAAGTTTCATGGGAAGCTTAAGCTCCTGGATCTTTTGCTCACAGACTTTCATAAGATCCTTGGTTTTAGACTTGTTCTTCGCTATCTGTTTCGCATCCCATGGGTTTGCCTTTCTGATGACCTTTCTCAAAGGTTTTTCCAGTGTCCTGGTATCAAGGTCCTTTATGTCAACCGCAACCACTTCACCGTCTTCAAGGCCCCTGTCCGCCTCGACTATAACTTTATCTTCAAGGTCAAATTTCATTCCACCGGTGAGGTAATATTTCATCTCACCCGATGTCCTTAGCTGTACCTGTACTATATCCTGTCCTGACATGTGTTCTCCATATATTTATTTAAGCATCCCCGGCAAAACCTGCGCCGCTATCTTTGGATTAACATTTCCGAGAAGCGCCCGTTTCATGCCGATGATCCGTGCGACTGTTGAGTATATTTTGTCGATCCCCGCATTTTCAAAAAACCGGTATGCTCCGGTACCGGGAACATCTTTATCCAACAGCATATCCGTAAGGCCTTCCTTCGCCAGAGCTATGTCCCGGAGGAGCATGATAAGCATCTCAAGGTCTTCAAGAAGAAGCTCCTTATTATCGTTTTCCCAGTTAAGGCAAGACGGGTCTTCCTCTTCTATAATAGTATCTAAAAGGTTCAGCACTTCATCCTTCCTCTCGTTTAAACCTTCTTCCAGCATCTCTCGAGCTCTTCCGGGAGATCCTTGCGAAAAACATGCAAGAAATGCCACTCCTCCCTCATCAAGCGCCGGGTGACGCTCCCTTATTATTTCTTTGGTAATAGCCGGCGGAAGCGGGTTGAACCTTACTTCAGTACACCTGGATATAACCGTGTCGAGCAATAGCTCCTTCTTATCGGTAACAAGTATCAATAAAGCCTTCTCCGGAGGTTCTTCCAGGACCTTTAGTAGAGCATTCGACGCAGGTACCGTCATCATATGCGCATCTTCTATCACGCAAACGCTGACCGGGGCTTCATAAGGTTTCAGGCTGAGCGCATTCTTTACTCTTCTCACCTCTTCGATCTTTATTGCCTTATTTTTTTCAGGTTTGATCCACGAAATGTCCGGATGATTATGATCAAGGACCTTAATGCAGGCGGAACACTTACCACATGCTTCATGATCGTTTATTTTCTCTTTGCAGACCATGGCCATGATAAATGCCTTCATGCAAAGAGAGCGCCCCACGCCCCTGGGCCCAAAAAAAAGATAACTGCCGGACAGCCTCCGGGCGCGCAAACTGTTCCTCAGGTATTTAACAGCCGTCTCCTGGCCTTTTATGTCATTAAAATTGGTCATAATCAATCAGCTCGCACTGTTTATTCAGTGCTGAGTGCTGTGTGCTGGGTTCTGAGCTTGATTCTCAGCACTCAGCACACAGCACTCAGTACAAATTTCTTACTTCTCTAGCACCCCAAGCACTGCTTCCTTCACAAGACGATGCGTATGATCCATATCCTCCTGCACTTCTATAACCCTGAACTTATCCGGTGAATTCTTCGCAATATCAAGAAACCCCTGGCGGACTTTTTCGTGAAAATCAAAGCCTCTTTTTTCCATCCTGTCAGCCTGGCCAACGTGTCCCGCGCGCTCTAATCCGGTCTTAATGTCAACGTCCAGGATCAATGTGAGATCCGGCTCAAGTCCCCCCGTTGCCGCTGAATCCAGTTCTTTTATCAGCCCAATATCCATGCCAAGAGCATATCCCTGGTAGGCAAAAGTAGCGGCATTAAAACGGTCACATATGACTGTCTTTCCGTCTTCCAGAGCCGGTTTTATTATCTCTCCCACATGCTGAGCCCTGTCAGTTTCAAAAAGAAAAAGTTCAGTGATCCTTTCCAGCTTAATATTTTCTTTTTTCAGAATGACATCTCTTATCATGCCCCCGAGATCAGTACCTCCGGGCTCTTGAGTAAGCACAACTTCATGCCCGCGGGATACCAGATCCTCCTTAAGGCGCCTCGACTGAGTGCTTTTCCCGCATCCATCCGGACCATCAAGTACTATAAAAATGCCTTTATTTATTTTTTCCGCCATACCGGGCCTTCCGGAGTGTCTTCCACAACTACATCCATCGATAGAAGTTCGTCACGTATTTTATCCGAAGAAGCGTAATCTTTCTCTCTCCGGGCTTTTTCCCTTAAATTAACAAGTTTTTCAATTTTCAAAGTCTCATCCTTGTCAATTTTAACGGGCCTGAGGGTAAGCCCCAATATAGTTGTGAATCTTAAGATATAATTTTTTATGGCGCTTACCATTTGCACCTTCTCCTCGGGAGAGATGTTTATATCGGCAAGGCAATCGTTTCCCGTCTTGACGGCTTCAAATATTACAGCAAATGCCATAGGTGTATTGAAGTCATCGTTCATCGCTTCTTCGAACTTTTCCTGGAGACTGTTCACGGCCCACTGCGCTTTCTCCATGGCCTCAAGATTAAGTTCTCCTTCGGTCCCCTTTTTATCGGAAAGCTCACTTATCACCCTCTCTGCCTTATCAAAGAATATCATTATGCGTTCTTTTGCCCGCTCGGCCTCCTCGATCTTATCATCGCTATAATCCATGGGGCTGCGGTAGTTACTGTTCAGAAAAGATATCTTCAAAAGATCCGGGTCTTTATGCTTTTCCAGAAAATCCGCAATAGTAACATAATTGCCAAGTGACTTGGACATCTTTTCGCCCTCTACCGTCAGAAGACCGTTATGTATCCAGTAATTCGCAAAAGATTTTCCCGTAGCGGCTTCCGACTGGGCAACTTCGTTTTCATGATGCGGGAAGATAAGATCAAGCCCTCCCCCGTGGATATCGAACTGTTCCCCGAGCAATTTGGTGCTCATGACCGAGCACTCTATATGCCAACCCGGGCGTCCCTCTCCCCACGGGCTTTCCCATGAAGGCTCATCCGGTTTAGCTTCTTTCCACAGGGCAAAGTCCAGAGGATATTTCTTGCTTTTATCCGCTTCGATCCTTACGCCGTGCAGCATCTCATCCTTATCGCGGTTAGACAATTTACCGTATCCCTTGAATTTATCCACACTGAAATATACGCTCCCGCCCACCATATAAGCGTAGCCGTCATCTATCAGCTTCTCAATGAACTTTATCATATCCGGTATGCTCTCCGTAGCCTTCGGCTCAACCGAAGGCGGGCGCATGCCAAGCACATCCATCTCACGATGATATATGTCAAGATATCTTGCCGCTACTTCTTTTACCCTGTCTTTCAGGCGGATCAAATGTGCTCCCTCACCTATCTCTTCCAACTCCTCGGAGGCCTTATTTATGATCTTGTCATCTATATCCGTTACATTTCTTACAAAGAAGATATCCAGCCCTACATGCTCAAAATAGCGTCTTATAACATCAAAAGCATAAACGCTTCTCGCATGCCCTATATGAGGAACATCGTAAACCGTAGGCCCGCAGACATACATGTTCACCTTGCCCTCTTTCATGGGCCTGAATTCTTCTTTCTTTCTGGTCAATGTGTTATATATGGTAACCATTATTTAATCATTTCACTCATCACGATGATCTTTTATTTCGTTCTCTATATGATCTATCTCATGCTGCAGCCTCTCCAGGGCCTGCTGAATAGGGTCCGGCAGGGACGAATGGTCAAGGTTAACTCCGCCGGGAATACGCTTGCCAAGTTTCTTTGCAATGCGCCCCGGAACGCCTACTACGGTTGAGTCGTCCGGGACATCGCGAAGAACAACCGCATTGGCGCCTACCATCACGTTGTTTCCCACAGTAATGTTTCCCAGGACCTTCGCTCCGGCGCCAATTACGACACTGTCACCGATGGTGGGGTGCCTTTTACCTTTTTCTTTGCCGGTTCCCCCGAGTGTCACCCCCTGAAAAACAGTTACATTGTCGCCCACTATACTGGTCTCGCCTATGACTACTCCCATTCCGTGATCGATAAAGAATCCCTTACCCAGCTCGGCTCCGGGATGTATCTCGATACCGGTGAGCCATTTTGCAAATTGCGACAGCGCTCTCGGCAGGAAAGGAATGGATAGCTTCCTCAAAGTATGAGAGATCCTGTGATACACCAGCGCGTGAAATCCGGAATACGTGAAAATAATTTCAGCGTGATTTGTCGCTGCCGGATCCCTTTCCATGGCAGCTTTTAACTCTTCCTTAAAAAATATCTTCGCAAGAATGTAGTAAACCAGCGCCAGGATAGCAATGGCGATAATTACTTGAAATAGGCTCAACATGTTTATCTCCTTGTTTAGTTCACAGTTCACGGTTCACTGTTCGGTTTTCGTGATTCGTTGTCGTAAGCTTGCTTTCCTTGTTGCTCGCCTCGTTAGGAAAGTTTTTTCTAGTTGGTCCTCTCAATGACGAAGCGGGTGCCCCATCTCCACTCGAATCACGAATCACGAACGACGAAACCCGATCCCCCAAACCCTGTACCCTATCCCTTATCCCTCCAATAACACCACCGCCTGGGCCGCAATAGCTTCTCCATATCCTATAGCGCCCAGTTTTTCTGAAGTTTTTCCCTTAACGTTTACGCTGTCTTCACCCGCGCCAAGAACAGGCGCTAAAACTTTTATTATCTCTTCCCTGTAAGGACTAACCTTAGGTTCTTCAGCGATCACCACACAGTCAAGATTCCCCACGCTGTAGCCGCGCTCCTTCATTGCATTTACAACATCACGTAAAAGCTTTATGCTCGATATATCTTTATACGCAGGATCGGTATCCGGGAACAGGACACCAATATCTTCCATGCCGAGAGCACCCAGGATAGCGTCACAGATAGCATGAATAAGCACATCCCCGTCTGAATGCCCGGCAGGTCCCTTTGGATGATCCATCTTTACCCCGCCCAGGACCATCTTCCGGCCTTCGGTCAACCTGTGAATATCGTAACCGATTCCAATTTTCATATATTGCTTTTACCCCTTATTGTTCCCATCCTGTTTCTTCTGGCCGAATCCTTCCTGCAGATTCGCAAATATCATTCTTCCCGCGGATGTCTGCAAGACACTGGAAACAGTAACATTAGTATGTTTGCCTATAAGTCTACGGGCGTTTTCCACTACTATCATGGTCCCGTCATCCAGAAAAGCAACACCCTGGTTTCTTTCCTTGCCCTCTTTCTTGATATTAACGTACATCACTTCCCCCGGAAAAACTACCGGGCGCATGGCATTGGCCAGATCATTAATGTTCAGAACTTTTACATTCTCGAGTTTTGCGACTTTGTTCAGATTAAAGTCGTTGGTCACTATCTGACAATCCAGTATTTTTGAGAGGCGCACAAGTTTAGCGTCAACTTCCTTGATCTCAGGAAGCCCTTCATCATGTATTATGACTTCCACATGCGAATTGGTTTTAAGTTTCTCGAGCATATCAAGGCCCCTGCGTCCTCTATTCCGCTTTGAGTCATCCGGTGAATCCGCTACCTGCTGCAGCTCCTGAAGCACAAAACGCGGGATGATCAGTTTCCCTTCAAGAAACCCTGTTTCACAGATTTCGGCGATCCTCCCGTCTATTATCACACTGGTATCCACAACCATAAGCTGTTCGCGTACGTCTTCTCTGGAAAACCTTACATACGGTATTACAACATTAAATTCATCCTGGCCTTTCATGGCAATTACCATGCCCAGATAACAGAATACCAGCGTAAATATTATCTGAAGGGCAGAATAATATGCCGGGCTTATCGGCACCAGGCGCAGTATAAGGGTAATTATCCATGCCATGAAAAAACCGAAAACAAGTCCGAACGCAGCCACAGAAAGGTTCCTTAGGGGGATACCCTTCATACTTGCTTCGACGATCATCAAAACCATTGCCGAAGCCAGGCCTATCAGAGCGCCGATAATGGCATTGTCCCTGGGAAACCCCAAGAGAGCAAACCAGATATAATATCCACAAACCATCGCCAGAATCAGAAAAAATAACCTTATCAATCTTACCGTCATCTCCATCACCTCTTTCTTAAAAATAAAATAATAAAAAATAAAAATAAAAAACTGAATAACGCTATATGTCTGTGCACTTTATCATTCTTTTACGCTTATCTCCGTACCGCGAGGCGTTTCCTCTTCTTTCTTTTTCTTCTTGCGATCTGAAGTCTTATGTATCAGCTTCCATGGATGTGCCTTTATATCGCTTGCGAAACCCTCCATCTCGTTATACAGCGTATCGTCCATAAGGAGTTTCCCCAGCGTGCCTTCCCCGCTTTTTATCTTTGTGAAGATCTCGACAAGGTCGTCATAAAGCGCATCGTCCATCACAAACTTACCGAGCGTTCCTTCACCTTTCTCAATATGCTGCATTATGTTGGTCGCGGACTCGACAAACTCCCTTATGCCTTCCATCTGCTGGCCGACATTCACCGGGTTTTTACCATTTATCTCGCTTCCCGAAGCCAGGAAATGTTTTTCTACTCCCGGGGCGAGTTCCAGATACTGTTCACCCAGAAGCCCCAGCTGGTTTATTCTTGCGACACTGTCTGTTTCGATCTTCATATCCCCTTCGATCCATAGATCCAGCCGCACGCGGGTCTTTTGCCTGGCCTCATCATAAAATATATTGATATTC